>WFZU01000286.1 GCA_015489405.1 Bacteroidales bacterium | reverse complement strand
AATTTTTCTTTCTATCTTTTTCCCTTTGTAAGTAATAATCAATACATAATCATGGTTTTGTTCAACATTAAAATTAAGCATATCATTCATATCATTTCGTTCTCCGCGGGAAAAACCTTCCGCAACAATCTTATTCCCATCCATTAATTGCACTTTGGCCGGTATCCTTTTTTTGTTGCTTTTTCCTTTTACTACGATTCTCAGATTTACCTTTTCTTTCGATTCATCTACCTTCGAATAACGATCCGTCACATCTACCGCCCATAAATAATTAGCCGTTGAATCAAAAATATCGTGATATGGAAGTCCTGTTTTTTTGAATGATAACGCATAAATACCATATTGCCATGCGCTATGATTGGCATGACCGGCTCTATCCCGGAACCAGGCTTTATCTAAAGTATCGCTTGTAACCGATTCGATAAAGTGCCAACCGTTATCCCATATTTCCACCCAACTGTGATTCCCGATGTTATCGTACCACATAGGAACTCCGGTAAATCGTGCGGGGATACCAACCGAACGACAAGCATCAACTAATAAGATTGCTAATCCCGTGCATGAAGCAAGTCCGGCTTTTATCGATTCATAGGGGCTTTGATCGGCTTTAGGTCGTTTAGTGGAATAGTGCACATTTACAATATCCCAAATCTTTTTATTCAGAATAAGCGCCGCTTCACCCGGCGAATTGCTATCTTTAACCAATCCGATAAACTTTTGGTAAAAATCTTTACGCCAATTATCCCTGCGCTCGTGTATATTTGAATAAGGCAAAACATAATTCAAAAAAAGAGAATCCGGAATAAGTTTACCCCATTTGGTCTGCTTGCGGGCCAGATAAGCATATTTAAGGTTTTCGCATAAAAACGATTTTTTTAGTGTTGTCAAATCCCGTTCCGGCATATAGCTCAACAGAAAAGCCGCTCCGGTGATTTCTTCGTCGTTGCAATTGTTTAAAAACGCTACGAGTTCCGGGCGGTTTTTCCCTGCCTTTTGCAACGCTTCTTTAACCATGGATTGATAAGCTGCCGGAATACGTTTCATAAACGGTGATGAACAGTGGATGATGAAAACGGTAAAAATAATAAACCACAAATTCTTTAAATTGTTTTTCAATTTCATTTTAGCCCTACCTTTATGAAACAAGACTCGTTTAATTTCAAATTACCCTTCTTTAAAAACTCTTTATCGGTCCGCTAAAAAAATTCGATATGCCGGTATGATTTTATAATCACCTTATCTTCCCCAAAGAATTATTTGTTTGCTTTTCGTCCTTTTATAAGCTTCTTCCGCTAATTTTGAAGTATATTCCGTAAGCAGTGCTTTCGCTTTTTCAGGATTCGTCTTATAAATTTTCAAAACTTTTTTTTCAAAGGGAAGCTGATTTTCGAATTCCTTCCTTTCAAAATTTTCTTTTTCTTTTTTTATACAACCAATCAGACTTCCGTAAGAGTTATCCACACTGTCGGCATAACCGTCAAATACGGGAAAAGCGTAATCGCTCCTGCCCTTTTGTTTTACAACATTTCCGAAGTGATTGGGAATTGCTTGTTTATAATCATATTTGTGATAGTTCTCCGGTACATCATTAATGCCGGAATACCAGGGAATAAACGGTTGAGTGCATGGCCTGCGCGGGGCGACCCACAAAACGTTTCCTACATCTGCCGGCAACCAATTACGTAACTGCGCCACAAATCCGTATTGATTTGTTTCAGAGCAAATCCGCATAATAAAATTTTTATGAGGATTGCCATTATTAAATTTCGGATTCATTTCAAATTGCGTACCCTCGTAATGGTTGCGCAGTACATTCATTATATCTTGTACCATCAGCTTCTTTTTCGGTTTGAATGAAAAAGGCAATTTATCATAATAATGATATTGTTTTGACGATAATAAATTTACAGCTTGAACATGCCTTGGGATATTCCAATAAGCTTGCAGAATATTTGGTGGGGTATAAGCCAAACGAAAATTAAATTTTTCGCCGGATTTCGGATTATACCAACCCTTTTTAATCGCATAATCAATAATATCGGCAGAACCCAAATAATTTGATGTATCTTTCAAATCGATTTCACCAATCGTATAATAATTGGGAACTATGGCTACCTCATTATCGGGAACCCTTTTGGCAATCCAATGATTCCCTCTAACAACAGCCAAAACCCAACCTTCATTAGGATCTGCGATGCAATAACTTCTTCCCGAATAAGAATAACCGATTTTTTCAATTATTCTACCTGCTAATTTTACGCCTTCCCTTGCTGTTTTTGCCCGTTCTGCTATTACTTTCCGCAAAAAATATCCTATTCCGCTATCTTTGATGCTAGCCAGTCCTTCTTTGGAAGGGCATCCGCTAGAAGCAATGGTAACGCCCCATTCGTTCATGTAGGCATCCGAAAATTCCAACCCGGGCACCTCAAGCCATAAATAGCCGAATGTTTCTTTAACTTGATTTAACGTCCCTCCGTTCTTGAGTACAATTTTTTCATCGGTGGAATGAGAAAGACGGGGTACTTTAAACCAATTTACTATTCGTTCGCCGCCGGCATCCTCGTTATGTGCCAGCAGAACGGAGCCGTCTTTAGTAGCGTTTTTACCGACTATAATAGAGAAACTTGCGTAAAGATTAGCATAAGATAAAAGGAAGATAAAAACGAAAACTAATACATTTTTTTTCATTAAATCATACTCCGATTTAATTTGGAACTTATCAGCGCAATAATTCATCTCGCTTTTCACGAATGGGCCGATAACAATATTTATTCAACATTGCGACCGCACCAAGATCACCGTGATCCTTTGCAACATTAGCCCAAGCTTGTATCGCTTCGCGAATTGCAATGTATGCTTCTTGGATGTGCCTGACCGCTTCCCGGTGGTTTCCGGCTTTCTCTGCAACAGCCGTCGCGCCGAAGGCTTCGGCAGCATCGAGAAAACGCACGGCAAAGAAAACTCTGCCGATGAGATAATCCAGTAAAGCGTAGCCTCGCGGGTCACTTCGTTTACGGGCAATGCGCAGTGCCTCGAGAGCTTCCCGATATCGTTGGTGATCGGCTTTAATGGGTGCGGGCAGTCCTCCCGCTTTGTAATGTTTGGTCATTAAATCCGGTATCGGAAATCCGAATCCGAGCCCGTATTGGTCCAAATCGATCGTAATCTTTTCAATAATTTTTAATGCGCGAATCGTGGGCTTTGCCGCCGCTTTTCCCGTAACATGCGTAAATAGGTCAAGATAGGCGCTTTCCGGAGTTACGGAAGAATCCCAACTGGCTCTGGCAAGGTAATGAATCGTGGGTATTAAGTCGCCGACCGTCCAATAGCGGGTGAGGTATCCGCTCCAGCCACTTTTTCGTAATATCCTCATAATTTTGTCAAGTGAACTCGTGGCAAGTTGCGGAAGTATCCCCACGTTGTCATCGGCTAAGGTAAAAGTAAGACAGGTAGGCAACCCTTTAGGCGGTCTTTGCCGCAAAAGATCGATCTGCTTTAACTGCCGACTTGCCGTGTAGTCAATAAAGCTGAGTACTTCACCTCCTTTTGGCATTATCTTCGCAAGTAACGGAAAAAGCTCTGCCGTTATACCGCTGTAAATGAGTTTTTTATTCGCCCCTCCGCCTGGAGCCGCAAGCAGATTTTTCTCAGCAATAAGTGAATCAAGGAATGCCAATGCCGCAAGATCACTCTTCAACATTTTTTCAACCCGTTCCCCGCCTCCCGGGAAAGACGTGCGTGAACGAGCGCGTGCGCACAGCTCGTCAAATGTGCCAAGACTTTTAATATTATATTTGGCGTCAAGTATCTCGTAAGCTTGTCTCGCCCGCTCCGTCCAGGCACGATGCTCCGGAACGTTTATCGCAATGTAATCCGCTTCGGGGTAAGTTTCTATGTAAGCTCTGAAAATTGTTGCTACCATCTCTCGCAGTAGCGGATCAAACATAGACTGTGACTTTCCTGGTCCTGCCGTAAGATTACCAAGCTGGTGAACAGGTTCGGAACCTGGCAGCACTTTCATGAATTCCTTAGGCCATTCAAACGGCTGAATTCCAATCCCCGCTTCCATTCCAAAACGCTTTGCCTCGGCAAGGATACCGTGTATCAGATGAGTACCCCGCTTTACAAATTCTTTCGGTGTATCCGCTCCTAAAAAATCCGGATTTATGAACTCCGTCATATTTTTTTCAAAGTGTTCACGTCCGATAGTTTCGGAATCAATAGGAAAGTGCTCACCAAAATAAAAGACAGGAGGCGGTTTCTTCATTCCCCGAAAACTATAGTCAACGAACGGTTGCGCCGGCCATAATGCCAGTAACACGCGATTGAATTTCATTTTAATGATTTGACGGATGAAACGTTTATTTTCGGCCAAACTCCAGGAAACAGGCCCTTCAGGTAAAACGTTGACTAAACGCCAACACCGGATACGCATGTTAGGTTCGAGACGGATATCCGATTCGGGAAATGTAAGTTTTCCAGGAGCTTTAGGGAACACATCTTCATATACAAGATAGCGCACACCCCAGCGCTCGACGAGCTCATACACCGCCCACAACACGGCTACCGGGCTTCCCCCGGTTAGAAGGAGACATTGCGTATCGCCCCGCTTGAAGGGATGGATGAAGATACCCTGTTTGGAAAGATCGGGCAGGGTAAGGGCCTTGGCTTCCTCAGGGAGATGCGCCTTCGTTGCTATAAACATCACCAACTTTGCGTTATTAAATCGAGTTGAGGGTTGAACTTTCTCTCCATATAATTTATGGATATAATGACACAATTCCTTTGCAGCATAGCGTTCAAGTTCCGTTGCATCGGAATGCACAACAACAGCCACATTTTGGGCATGCATGATGCCGATAAAAAATATTGCAAATAACCAGACTAATAATTT
>WFZU01000285.1 GCA_015489405.1 Bacteroidales bacterium | reverse complement strand
GTTATTGTAAATAGTGTTTGTCCATAAAGTCAAGAGTCTGAGCTAGAATGTTCAAGAACAAGGCTTGCGAAATACTCAAAACCAAGGAGTTGACTTTTGTCAATGCGATGCATTGAGCTTGCCGAAATGAAGTTTTGAGTATGAGCGTAACGCAGAAGTCGGACATTATAGACAAGCTCTAAATAACGGATATTCGGAATCCCGGTCATCATCTTGATAAAAAAAATACGTTTAACGACTACTATGAATTGTTTTTTCGATATAAAACAACTATAAATTGTTCTTTCTTTTCATCGTTAATCAATTCAGTATCAGGATAAATCTTCAAAGCTCTGGGAATTCCTGTGCCTACTCCTACAAATGGCACAATATATCGTGCATTGGAAAACAGAACGGGATTTCTCACGATAGAAATACCGGATTTAATATTTTCAATGCTCAGTGTATTGGGTAACGTTCCCGGACTAATGATTTCAATTCTATTATCAAAAATAAAAATTTTCACGGAAGAATTTATAAAATAATCTCTGTGGATAAGGGCATTAACTACAAACTCTTCTATCGGTTCACGAGGAATCTCAAGCTGAGGAATGGTATTAAATCCCTCTTTAACTTGTACTTTTTTTAAGTTTCTGGTAATAAATGAAATGCTTTGTTCAAACAATTCGGACAAATTCCCTTCAAAAGGTTCTTCTCTGTCCCGGTATTCAGTAGTACTTATTTCATTTCCGACAAAAGAGATACATTGTACGGTATATGCAGGCTTGTAATATTGTGGGTTTTTACCGAACAACAACAGTCCGGCAAGGGTTAATTGCCCCTCTTTCATAAATCCCATATTCAAAAGAATATCATCTATTGAAAGGGCTAAATCTTTACGTTGTCTGCCTGTCTTTTTCAATACAAACTTGTCAAAAAAATCAATAACAATATCATCACTTGTCGCCCCCTGCACAATTGTTTCGTCAGCATACATATTGCCACTGCTCTGTAATAATCCGGCAATTTCTTCACGGGATGTAACTTTTCGTTTGTCAGAACCGTTTTTGACCCAGATAATTCCTTTATTATCCGTAAACGGCTTGCTCACACCTTCGGATATTTCGGCGACAATAAGATTGCTTCCCTCAACTTCCACTGTTTCGGTAGTAATAAAAACCGGGGGTTTCACATTATTGGTCGCAGCATTTGCTAACAATTCATTGGTTTCCTCAATCTCTTTAAATGATAATCCTTTGAGTTCTCCCGTTTTATCATCCACTCCTACGATAATCATACCTCCCTTGGTATTGGTAAAAGCAACTATTTCAGTTCCCAACTTATAAGCATCATTGACTCGCACCTTAAACTGTACCTTGCTGGATTCACCCTTTTCTATTGTATTAAGCAATTTTGTTGCGTCCATAGCTCATAATTTTATCAGTTACTAAATGCTTTCTCCCGGGCCTCCATAATACTCAAACCCACTTTATATGTCTCCGTTATCGTTATTCTATTTACCTGATTTTTTTATTTCCATACAATTGCATAACTATTATTTCAAACTCCCATGTATCTTTATTTTCATTGTTCTGTCACTTTTGGAAAAGATGACCTGAATTTATAGAGATTTCGTTGATTGTCTTGTATCCATAAGCATCCGGAGTCTAATCCTCTTTTCTCCTCACGGGCATCGTCATACACCGGGCGCCTCCGCCTCCTCTTACCAACTCGCAACTGTCAATCGTTACCACACAACGCTCGTACTGATCCGGATGTTTGTCGCCGCTTATGATTTCGCCGGCAGGGATCACCTCAAAACCCTTTTCGCGCAATGCCTGTATCGTCTTTTTATTCCGGGCATAACCGATAACTTTGCCGGGGGCAAAAGCAAAAAAGTTAGCTCCGCTGTGCCATTGTTCGCGCTGTTGATACCAAGCATTCTCTCCCCCGCAGGAAATAAATTCCAGCTTAAAATCCAATTCTTCGAGCACAGCGAAAAAACTTTCCCGCGAGCGGATTTGGGGATTTTCTTCTATCCGGATATATTTTGTCTGATATTGGGGATTTTTGAATACCTCATCATACATCATACACAAATTTCTGTCCAAGAAGGTAAATACCATATCCAGATGGATAAAAGATTCGGGAGTCTTCGGAAGTTGTTG
The DNA here is from genome assembly GCA_015489405.1 of Bacteroidales bacterium. GTDB lineage: Bacteria > Bacteroidota > Bacteroidia > Bacteroidales > S143-32 > S143-32. The sequence continues at coordinate 15,024 of WFZU01000285.1, read as the reverse complement.
AATGACAATATGTTTAATATTTGTACCTACTAATTTTTGTGCCAATTGCAAAATCGCTTTTTCAGAGGTACGGTCGCCGTTTCCGATAAACAAAACATCTTTGCGTGCGATCAACACATCCCCTCCTTCCAAAAATATTTCTGCATCTTCCGTATCGAGCAGTATCGTCCTGCTGTTGAAGTCCGGATGCATCCTGAAAATAAGCTCCATAATCCGGGGTTCCCTGTTACGAACCTCCTTTGCCATTTTGCCGGTCAAAACCAAATTTCCGATAGAGACGGAAGCATCTCTCATAAAATAAAAATTGTAGAGCGGCGGCAACTCAAATTCTCCGAAAGCGATATCATCTTTCCATTTACCGGCAACCAAAAAATCAACTAACTGCTCTAATGAATATTTCGATAATCCTGCCGGAGAATAGACTTTTTCCTTTTGTACCAGCTCACAGAAAGTAGCATAAGGGTCCGGCAAGAGATAAAAAACTTCCGACAACAATTCTCTCAATTCATAGACCCGGGTTACTTTCCGTAATACCTCCGACAGTTGGAAATGTTCCCCTGCTGCAATTTCCGCATTAAGCAAATCGCTATACAGAGCTTTTTCAATGCTTTCCGGAGTCATCAATTCAACTTCTATGCCCGGTTTGTGGATGATGACCGCTTCCAACTTTCCGGTTTCCGAAAATATATTTATTCCTTTCCCCATTATATTCCAAATTATGTGCAAAACTATGCAAAATACCACTACTCAAAACAAAAAAGGAGAAGATTTTGCTATCTTCTCCTTTTTGCCGCAGGCATTCCTAATTCCCTAATCTAAGGATGCCGGCAAATTTTATCGCGGAACTTGACATTTCACCAAAGAGGAGTAAATGACAAGCGGTTTTTGAACGCCTTTTCCGGGAGCCGCGGGAACGATACTCGTTTTTCCGGAATTGGGCACCCAGATATCATTTTTATCCACATTATTCACTTGTGTATTGAGATTGAAATCCGACACCTCGTAGCCGGTAGTTCCGGACTCGCTTCTCCACACATTAATATCACTCAAATCAACAACCCCATTGTGGTCGCTATCACCTCCTGCCATTCCCCAAATACCGGGAGCCAACTCTTTATGTCCACTGGCACCGCCATAAACCTGTGATGCACCCGTAGTGAAATCATACGTCATCACGCCACCGGTCAAAGTAGGAGAAGTAGCAGACATCACTCCGATATGATTCAGATGCCACAGGACGACAAATAAGTTTTGCGTAGCTCCGTTGGAGAAAGAGAGAGGGGAAGTGCCATCCATATCCACAATCTGTCCGGAAGTAGTGATGAAGGCAGCCTTACGGTCAAACATTGTAGCACTTGTGGCATCGTCAGCCGTAGCGGCATCCCGTACTTCCACCAAAACCCAATCGACCACGTTTGCCGGAATGCTTGCAACGGACTCTGTTCCTGCATAATTCCAAGGAGCTATATTGAAAGGTTGCGAGAGCGGCATTTCGGCACTCAAGAGCGCATCCATTCCACTTCCATTGAAGCTACCTTCCAAATATTCTTTGACACTCAAATCAAATCCGGTACTCGTACCCAAAACATTTACGGAGTAATCTTCTACTTCACCATAGCTGGTAGCTCCGCAACTACTTCCACAATCCGCTCCGTAGTATTTGATACGGACACGCATCCGGGTCGTTCCGGTACCGGCACCGGCAGGCACGCTAAAACTGAAAGTACCTTCTCCTCCATTATTCACTTCACAAACTACATTCTCGTCTGCATCCTCAAAATCTCCATCTTTATTCCAATCTATCCATACGCCCAAATCGTCCGAAGACCACACTTGCCCATTGGTAACCGTAATATCATAGGTTTGTCCTATGGAAAGGTCGGTAGAAAGGGAAGTATAATCCATATATCCGTCAGAGCCTGTTCCCGTATTGTTGATAGAACCCAGTTCTACCCCACTGATATACTCGTCTCCGCCGCCCGATGCATCGCAATAAATAACATCAACCACAGTGATATAATCCGGTTTGGTTTCGTTATCATTACCATAAGCATTGGATACATCCAAACTAATGGTATAGGTACCTAAGGCATTGAAAACAACTTGCGGATTTTGGGTATTGGCATCCGTGCCATTAACGAAACTAAAAGTTGCCGGCGTAATGCTCCACGTCCAAGAAGTGGGAGCGTTGGAAGAAAGGTCCGTAAGATTGAGGGTTTGACCCAATCCTACTACCAAATTATCCGCTTCGAAGTCTGCTACCGGAGGAGCAGCATTCGGCTGGACGTTTACCGTATAATCTTCGGTCTCCCCGTAAGCGGCATTCTCACACGGACTTGGGTCGGAATAATATTTTTCTATCACACGCATCCGCGTACTTCCCAATACGGCATTCCCCGGAACAACAATATTTCCGGTAAGGGTGTGAACTCCTGTAGTTCCATCCGTCTCACCCAGGTCAAATGCTTCTCCGGCATCGTCGAAATCGCAGTCTTGGTTCCAGTCTATCCATACCCAGGCTTGTTCTACCCAATCACCATTCACCGTAACCTCTACCGAAACGGCATTGGTGGCAGAACCCAAAATCAAATCCGTACTCTCCGACGTATAATCTCCGTAACCTTCGCTGTTACTTGAATTATTGATTGTTCCCAATGTAACGTTTGAAATAAAATCATCCGTAAGATTAGTAAAAGAGGACGCACAATAAGAGCACGTATATTCTACCACGTCAATATAATCCGTTTTGGTCTCATCATCACTACCTTCGGCATTGCTTGCCGTAAGTGTAACCGTGTATAAACCGACAGCGTCGAAAGAAACCTGCGGATTTTGACTATTGGCATCGGTACCGTTGAGGAAAGTAACGGTATTGGGAGAAAAACTCCACGACCAAGCCGTAGGAAGATTAGTGGAAAGGTCGGTAAAATTAACACCTACTCCCACCATAGGATTCGTATTGTCCGCTTCAAAATCCGCTACCGGAGGAGCCGGTGGCAGGCTCGCGGTGATATAATCGGTTTTCACTTCATCATCGCTACCCGCAGCATTGGAAGCCGTCAAAGTTACCGTATAGGTGCCGGCATTATCAAAGCGAACTTGCGGATTTTGACTGTTGGCAGTCGTACCATTAAGGAAAGTAACGGTATTGGGAGAGAAATCCCAAGACCAGGTGTCCGGTGCATTGGTAGATAAATCGGTGAAAGTAACCGTTTCCGTAGTCAGAGGAGTTGTATTATCGGCAGAGAAATCCGCTACCGGTGGGACCGGAATGGCGTCTTCCGAGATACGGAAGTCATCAATATTCCAACCACTAAAGAACCAACTTCCATCGGTAGTTCCCATCGCAAAGCGTATCTTAACATCCGGTTCATTAGCGGCATAAGCCGAAATATCAATCATCTCTTTATGCCAATCATTATCACCTATAGCCGATGAGTTTGTCCAGACTTCATTCCAGGTACTTCCTCCGTCATTACTCACGTCAATATAGGCATGATCGTAGGTTGGAGACTCCACGTTTAGGTATTGTTGAAACGATAGCGTAACCGTACTATGTCCGGCACAATTAATAATCGGGGAAATTGCTTGATATTCCCGGTCGGAAAGGCTGGCTTCGTAATCGCCTGCTTGTGCATTCAATCCGGAAAGGTCCACACCTAAGACATTCGTACCGCTAAAAGCGGAAGTGGGGTCGGGATTTCCATGCTCTCCGCCCAGACCTTGAGGTGCTCCTCTTTCAAATTCGCCTGAGAGTGTCCAACCGAGATCGGATTCAAAGTCATCTTCAAACGGAAAAGCACCCGGAGCTACGATCGTGATATAGTTTGTTTTTGTCTCCGTATCCGAACCGTAGGCATTGGTAGCCGTAAGCTCAACGGTATAAGTTCCCAACGCACTAAATTGAACCTCCGGATTTTGAGAACTTCCGTTGGTGCCATTGACAAAAGTATAATTTGACGGACTGATATGCCAAGACCAGGAAGTCGGGAAAAAAGAAGATAAATCCGTAAAGCTTACCGTACTGTTGACTACGGTTGTCGTTGGAGTAGCAGAGAAATCCGCTACCGGCGGTGAGGTCGTAGAATAACAACTTAACAAAGCATCCCAACCGGCATGAACAACACTCCCGTCGGAAGTAAATACAAAAGTCAAAGCTCCGGCACTATTGGAAGCAATAAAAGTACCCGGATTGGTCGTTCCACAGTATTCTCCCAAAAGGGTCGCCGTAGCGTCCTCTCCGTCATATACGCTTAATTTATCATAATCACACGAAGATTGATTTTCCACGTCAAAACTCAAAAACTCGACTTGCATCATCGCATTGGTGGTAGCCGGATAGAAAGTCATCGTATAGTTTTCATTATTTTGATAATTGCCGGCATCTCCACCCGAATCGTAAAAGTGTCCCGTACAAGTCGTTACACTTCCGTTGGTCATAGGAAATTCCGGTGGTTTGCATTCTATTTGTTTCGTTTTGGTATCCGTTCCCGAAGCATTGGTTACGGTCAAGGTAACATCATACACACCGGCAGTAGCGTAGGTAATCGCGGGTGGATTTTGTCCGTTGTAGCTCGCAGGAGAGCCTCCGGCAAAAGTCCAATTCCAAGAAGTAGGACCGCAAGAGGAGTTATCGGTAAAAGTGACGGAGTTTCCTTCGATAACCGTATAGCTCGAAGCATCAAAATCCGCAATCACGTTTTTGACGGTAATATAAGCGGTTTTAGTGGTCGTTTTTGTATCCGACCCATCGGACACAGTCAAGGTAACGTCATAAGAGCCCGGAGAAGCATAGGTTATCACGGGCGGATTTTGTCCCACATACGAAGAGGGCGAACCACCGGGAAAACTCCATGTCCAAGAAGTCGGAGGTCCGGTGGAAAGGTCGGTAAACTGTACTCCGCCTCCCACGCATATTTCGGTAACATCCGCACTGAAATCGGCATTTAAACCAATGATAAACGGAGAGACATAAGCCATAGCACGTCCGGCATCACGATTGTCCGTCCATACCGGATATACATGTCCACCACGCGCCGAAATACCAAGATAGTCTCCGAAATATCCGGAAGCTAATCCGGAAATTGCCGAAGGCGTAAAAGAAACATCACTTACCCTGAAATCCGTCCAAGTAAGCCCACCGTCTGTCGAATTAGCAACCCACGTTTCACAATCCGTGCTGGCGGTATTCCGGTCATCATAAAAAATAGTACTCAATACTCCTGTTACAGGATCACAAGTTATCCAAGGCTGATAAGCTTCTTTGCCATCGGCAAACGGACCTTGATTAACTCTCACCGGCGTACTCCACGTCGAGCCTCCATCCGTTGAACGAATCATATATACGCTAATATTGGTTCCCGTATTAGTACCGGGAACACCGCGATTAGCCCAGACGACGTAGATATTTCCCCTATTCGGACCATTGCTAATATCCACCGCCATAACCGGAAAAGAGTTACAACGCATATTTTTGGAAACGCCATCATCACGAATACCTTTAATATTGGAAATAATCTCCGTAGCCGGCTGCCACGTAGCACCACCGTCTGTGGATTTGGCAAAGCCAATACCATCTTCATTAATATCACTGGAAGTGTTTACGTATATTGCCCAAATGGCATATACTTCCCCGTTGGGACCGGTTTGCAAATTCACACCATGGTCAAAATCCGAACCGGTACCGGAACTGATATTAACCCGTGAACTCCACGTCAAACCGTCGTCGGTACTTCTGGAAAATTCCACTTGGTAATTGTTTGGATCTCCACTGTCAAATCGAGTCCACGCATCATAGACATTGCCCTCGTAAGGACTGGTAGGAGAATTGTCAATCCAAAGATGATTTTTGTCCAGCAAGGAACCCCACCCGCCGGGTCCTGTGGCTACTTGAACGTGTGTCCACGTACTCCCGTCATCGGAATAGGCAACTCCTTGCCCTCCGTCGGAAGCAATATAACCGACGTATTGTCTGCCGTTGAGCCCAATGAGAGCGGCAGGATCTCCGGAATTGTTTCCGCCTGCCCCGTAAATACTTCCGCCCCAATTGAGTCCGTAATCGGAACTGAGAAAATAATTCGCTCCGTAAACCGAACCGACCGACCCCCCACTCCAGGAGGTTGAATTATTGGAATTTAACAGGTGTTGAGCATTATTAGGATCCACAAAAATGGATACCTCGCTTTCGGTAGCGTCAGTACCGGAATAGACCGGAACATCGGGAGAATCCGAAAGGACTCCTTTGGGAAGATTCGCGGGAGGAAGAATTTTTGCCGGCTTGACCGGAATTTTAGGATTGAAAGGCACGATGCCTTCTTTTGCAGCACGCATCCAATACCACATAGCATCTACTTTGGGGTCAATGGATTTTTTCACTTTTGCAGGTTTCTGGGCAAAAGCATTTCCATACACGAATAAGGCTACGATAAGCCAAGAGAAAGTCAAAAATTTTTTCATAAGAACATATTTGTATATCAATTTTCAAAAACCGCCGCAAAGGTAATATATTAATCCGGAAAAACAACTATTAATATTGAGCCCCGTCCATAGGACCTCTTCATTACGAAACAATTGCAAGTTTTATCCTTTATTCTAAGTGATTTTCTATACTTTTGCCACACAAAAAAACAAGGGAGCCCGTGGAAAGGAAAACGCTTTTTGTAGATGTATTACTGCCTTTGCCTGTCAAGGGGAGCTTTTCGTATCGTGTGCCCTACCGCTGGAATGATGAGGTCGAACCTTGGCGACGGGTAGTTGTTCAGTTCGGTAAAAAGAAAGTTTACACCGCCATCATCTTGCGCGTCCACGAAGAGGTTCCGCAATACAAGGAAGTGAAATACATTCTCTCCATTTTGGATGAGGCTCCCGTATTGCTGCCTTCTCAATACCGCTTGTGGGAATGGATGGCAGACTACTACCTTTCTTCTCCCGGGGAAGTGATGAATGCCGCCCTGCCGGCTGCCTTGAAATTGAGCAGCGAGACACGTATCGTATTGCATCCGGATTTCAATGCGGATAAAAGTAATTTGAACGAAAAAGAATACCTCATCGTCGAAGCTCTTGAGATGCAACGGAAATTAACGATTAACGAGGTTTCCGACATTGTCGAATTGCGACAAGTGCATCCGCTTCTCAAAAACCTGTATGAAAAAAATATCATTCTTTACGAAGAAGAATTGCGCGAGAGGTATCGTCCCAAGGTAGAAATATTTGTAGGATTACACCCTGATTATCAATCGGATATTGCACTAAAAGAGGTTTTTGACCAATTGGAAAAGCGGGCGACGAGGCAGTTGGAAATATTGATGTATTTTTTGCAACTTACGGCAAACCACCGGGACCGTTTTGTCCCCCGGGCTTCCATTGGCAAAGCCATAAAAAATTCCCATAGTGTCATTCAAGCATTAGTAAAAAAAGGGGTATTCGTCTTGGAAGAAAGGATTGTCAGCCGTCTTAAAGATTATGCGCAAACCTTAGAGCCGGATCAAATCTCGTTGAGTGAAGAGCAAGCCCGGAGCTTGACAGCGATAAAAAATTTTTGGCGCGAAAAAAATGTGGTACTGTTGCACGGCGTAACTTCCAGCGGCAAAACGGAAGTCTATATCAAACTCATTCATCAAATGGTAAAGGCGGGGAAGCAGGCATTGCTTTTGCTTCCCGAGATAGCACTTACCACACAAATACTCAACCGTCTGAAACAATATTTCGGAAAACAAATCGGGGTCTATCATTCCCGGTATTCCAACGAGGAACGGGTCGAGATATGGGGAAAAATGTTGAGCAAAGACCCTTATCAAATCGTTGTCGGTCCCCGCTCGGCTTTGTTTTTGCCCTATCAATCGCTGGGGCTGATCATTGTGGATGAAGAACATGACACTTCCTACAAGCAACATCAGCCTCCCCCCTATTACCAAGCGCGGGATACAGCCATCGTACTGGCTAGCCAACATCAGGCAAAAGTATTGCTGGGGTCGGCGACACCGGCTATTGAAAGTTATTTTAATACACAAACGGGGAAATATGGTCTGGTAGAGATGACCAAACGCTATGGCGACATTATGATGCCGGAGATTCTGGTCGCCGATTTGCGGAATGAGAAAAGACGCAAACTGATGAAATCCCATTTCTCTTCTTTGCTGATGCAACACATTGACGAAGCATTGAAAAACAAGGAGCAAGTCATTTTGTTTCAAAACCGGCGCGGCTTCTCCCTCCGCTTGGAATGCGATGTCTGCAACTGGGTACCTTTTTGCAAAAACTGCGATGTCAGTCTCACATATCACAGATCCACCAACCAATTGAAATGTCATTATTGCGGTTATGCGCGTCCGGTGCCTTCGACTTGTGATGCCTGCGGCAGCAGTCATATCCGGATGCACGGCTTCGGAACGGAAAAAGTGGAAGACGATTTGGCAATTTATTTCCCGGAGGCAAAAATCAGACGAATGGACTTGGATACCACCCGCAGTAAATACGCTTATCAGAACATTCTGCAAGAATTTCAAGCCCGGGAAATAGACATTTTGGTCGGTACACAAATGGTTACCAAAGGACTCGATTTTGACAATGTCCATATTGTCGGCGTGTTGAATGCCGACAGCCTGCTGTTTTTTCCCGAATTCAGGGCTTTTGAAAGGGCTTTTCAGATGTTGGCACAAGTCTCCGGTAGAGCCGGCAGAAATATGAAACGCGGAAAAGTCATTATCCAAACCTACAACCCCCAACACGATGCTATCCGTTATGTAATGGAAAATGACTATAAAGCTATGTATTACAGTCAGATCGTTGACCGGAAAACCTACCATTATCCCCCGTACACCCGCTTGATACTTATCCAGGTCTTGCATCGCGACTACCGCATATTAAATCCGGCGGCAAAACTGCTGGGAGATCAATTGAAAGAAGTCTTCGGCAAGTGGGTTATCGGTCCGGAATATCCGTTTATTTCCCGCATTAGAAATATGTATATCAAACAGTTGATTGTCAAAATACCCATTCAGGAAAATCTTGCTTCCCGCAAAAAACAATTGATGCAGCAATTACATATTTTCTCTACCCAAGGCAAATTTAAGGGGGTACGGATAAAGTTGGATGTAGATCCCATTTAGCGTCTGTCTATAATGTCCAATAAAGTGTTACGCTGTCTCTCGAACATTCCATCCCCGAACTTTACGATACAAAGCACTTATTGCCCTTGGCAGGGCTTCCGGTGGCGCAAACGGACGGCTCACTAAATTTTCCTTTTGACAAAGGAAAAAACATATATCTTTGTACGATGATTTTTGCAAAGAATCCGGTGAAGAGATTTTCCTACAAAATATTCCGTGCCCGGCGAAGGACAGTAGCGGGGATTGCGGAGTGGGGCAGCTATGATTTTATATTTTTATTCATTCATAAATATCTGCAATTATGGTAAAAAAATGGTATTTTTTGGTAGTTTCGGTAATGATTTCGGCGATGCTCTACGGACAGGATACGACCATCGTACAGACCATCACATACGACAGCACGGGGAGGGATTATGTTTTTCAATTTCCCCAAGACACCAGGCAAACCTACCGGAAAATAATTATGGAATACAGTATGCGCTGTAAGGACGGACAGGTATCCAACCAAGACCACCCGAATTTAGGTTGCGGAGAATGGGATTACAGTTGTAATGCCTTCATCGAGGAGCCGGCAAAGACCGACTCGGTAAAAGCCTTGCATCCCTCCCATATTATTTCGGGATTTTCGGGAGACAGCTTTGACTATACTTCACAACAAACCTATTCTTTTTATGCTTACAAGCAATACGATATGTTGTATAATTCGGTGATCTCGGAAACCGAATCTACTATTGGAAACGGAACGCTTTCATTGTCAAATCCTTTTACAACCACCCAAAAGATTGCCAAAACGCAATATCTTTTCACCGCAGACGAGTTGGGAGCGGCAGGATTAACCGGAGATTCCATCACCGGTATCAAAATGAATATTTTGAGCGGTAGCAATGAGGCTCACTTCTTGCGTATCCGTATGAAAAATACTTCCTCCGACGTATTGGATAGCGACCATCCGGAAACGGGAGATTTCACGGAAGTATATTTCAAGAATACGGAGTTCACTACGGGAGAACATTTCTTCCATTTCTATCACGCCTTCCATTGGAACGGTTTAACGAATCTACTCGTGGAGTTTAGTTTTACGAATGCTATTCCCGGAAGTGATGATATTATCGTAGAAGGCAGCAATACGGATGTTACGAAAGCACTGACAAGCACGGATAATGACCGTTTTATGGAATTTGCAGGCGTAGGAGCCGTAAACTTTCAAAACACAGACCATTCGGGCATCGTAGATGAAGTTACCGTAGAATTTTGGGCGTATGGAAATCCGGATGTCCTACCGGCAAAGACTTCCGCTTTCGAAGCCCGCGACAGTGAGGATAATAGACAAGTGCACGCCCATTTGCCTTGGAGCAATTCGGGAATTTATTGGGACTGCGGGAATGTGGACGGCTACGATCGCATCTACAAGATTGCTACGCCGGAAGAGTTCAGCGGACGCTGGAATCACTGGGCATTTACCAAAAATGCCAATACCGGGGAAATGTATATTTACCTGAACGGGGAAGTTTGGCAATCCGGAGACGAAAAAACAAAACCTATTGACATAGAGACCTTTAAGTTTGGATCGAATGTTGCCGGAAATTTCCCCTACTTTGGATATATGGATGATTTTTCGGTCTGGGATAAAGCCTTGACCCAAGAAGAAATACAAGATTGGATGTACAAAGAAATTGATGAAACACATCCCGAATACAGTCATTTGGTTGATTATTTTGCGTTGAATGAAGATTCCGGAACGACGATTCCTAATCTCGCCCCCGCCGGCGTGGACGGAATACACGAAGGCGTCCCCTTTTGGAAGTCTTTCCGCGGTGCGGAAATTTTTAAGAATTTCGAAGAAAGCACCCAACGACCGAATATCACATTTGTGCAAGGGGAATACATCGCTACTTTGCAAGAAGAAACGGTCTTGGACTCCGTGCCTAACTTTATTCACCGTATCATCTCCTACGAAGTAGTGGGTACCGATTTGTTTCCCGTGGACACGACCTATGCTTATCAAGCGGGGTATTCTTACGTCTATGATGCGGAAACACATGCAGTCTTAGACTCGGTCTATTACGCTCCTGAAAATACCATTGACATCACTACCCTGACCTATTATCAAAAATATGCTTCCCGTTTTGAGATAATGTCTTTTGTAACTCCCTACGGGCTGTTTTTGGATTTGGGAATGGAAGGAAAGACCTGGCAGTTTGATGTTACGGACCTTGCTCCTGTTTTGAAGGGAGCAAAAAGGCTTTATTTCACGGGAGGAATCTATCAGGAAGATTTGGACGTGCGATTTCTTTTCATTGAAGGGACTCCCATGCGTCCGGTGATCGATATTCAACAAATATGGCGGGCAGGCGAACAACGCAACTATCACAGCCTGCTGGAGAACCGCTATTTCGAACCGCGGGACGTGGTACTCAATCCGCAGGCTTCGATGTATAAAATCCGCTCTGCCATTACCGGACACGGACAAGAAGGGGAATTTATTCCCCGGACACACTATATCAACATTAACGGCGGACCTTCGGAATTTCAATGGCAGGTATGGAAAGAATGTGCCGACAATCCTATTTTCCCGCAGGGCGGAACTTGGATTTATGACCGTGCAGGCTGGTGTCCGGGGGCTCCCACGACGCTCGAAGAATTTGAAATTACGGATATGGTCAATCCGGGCGATACCATAAATATTGATTACGGTATCACCACTGCTTCCGGAGACAGCAGATACATTATTAACAATCAGCTTGTTAGTTATGGAGCCCCCTCTTTCTCCCTCGATGCCGAGCTGGTAGAAATCCAACGACCTTCCAACCGGGTCGAATTTAGCCGGGAAAATCCCGTATGTTATGAACCTACGGTCAAAATACGAAATGCCGGAACTACTCCGCTCACCTCCTTGACCATCACCTACGGAGTCCAAGGAAATCCCCCCCAAACTTTTGAATGGACGGGAAATCTCGCTTTCAACGAAACGGAAATAGTAGCTATGCCTATTGAAGAAGCGGAATTTTGGCTGGGTGACGGCAGTCAAATATTCACGGCTTCTATCAGCAACCCCAACGGCGGACAAGATCAAAATACGGACAACGATACGCAAATCTCTCATTTTGAATTACCCGATATGTTTGACGAACAAATAGTGATAATGCTCAAAACAAATAATCACGCCGGTGAAAATGCGTACGTTATCAAAGATTTTGAAGGCAACATTATTTTTACGCGGGACAATCTGGAAAACAATACGATGTATCTGGATACATTGGACTTTGTGCCGGGATGTTATACGATTGAGATGACCGACAGCGGGGATGACGGATTGTCTTTCTGGGCAAATCCGGGACAAGGCTCCGGACTTTTCAGAATTTTGAAGGCTTCCGGACCGGAAGTATTAAAAAGTATCGAATCGGATTTCGGAAAATTTATCAACTATTCCTACGTTTTGGGCAATTGGTACAAAGTAAATGAGATCAAACATAACAGCCTTGAAGTCAGCGTATATCCCAATCCCGTTCACGACATTCTTTTCGTAGAACTGGGAGAAACCAATCTGCAAAAAGTGCATATTCAAATGGTCGATCTTTGGGGACATACGATGCAGGAAGGAGATTACTCCACAACGGGTAGCGTTACGACTATCCCCGTGCAACTGCACATTTCAAAGCCCGGTATCTATTTTTGCCGGATTGCCACGAAAGATAAAATGGTGGTCAAAAAAATCATTGTGAAATAAAACCGGTTCAAAAAAAATTAATAGATGATGAAAAAGTTATGGTTCGTTTTTTTGCTGGTCTTGGGATTGGGTTCGCTCCAAGCGCAAAAAGATTTAAGTCAAAGCGTTTCCGGAGAGGGAATCTTAATTCCTGTTGTCCAAAGAGTTCAAAAAGGACAAACATTAGCGGATCTTCTGCCGCTTGACAAAACCAAATTTCCGCAATCGGATGTAGATGCGGGGGTAGCTCCCGAAGGAGACTACCTGCTGCAGTCCGTTTATACTACCGACGGAAGCAAGGTGTTGATTGCCAATCAGATGACTAATAATATTAGCGTCTTTGATGCCCAAACCTTTACTCTTTTGAATAATATTGATGTGGACAACAGCCCCTACGATATTGCCGTAACGGACGATTATGCAATTGTCTCTTGTATTTTCGGTGACAAAATAGATGTGATAGACCTCAATACAATGTCGGTGGTCGCAAGTTTTGATACGCCCGCAGGTGCGCAACCGGCGACGGTTAGAGTAAGTCCGGACCAACAATATGCCTACATCGCTTGTGATATCAATGACCAATTGGAGCGTATTGATTTGTCTTCGATGCAGCAACTTACACCGTTTACGGATTTTCCTGTTTTCCTTTCGAGTTTCTCTTATGCAGCTGCCAACAACCGTTATTCATTTAAGTTTTCATCTTTTGAGATAAGTCCGGACGGAAGCCATATCATTGCCGTGGACGGTGAAAATAGTCTTGTCTTTTTCGATGCTGCTACGGGAAATGTGGATTTCACCGTGGATGGCGTAGGCGCGGCAAGCACCTTGGGAATGTCCGGAGACGGTAGCAAAATGGCGGTCATTACCACGGACTGGAATAGCAACGTCATTCATTGCTATCAAATAGATATGACGAGCCATAGCATTAGCGCTACAACAGATATCAACGGGCATACGTTGAGTACCTACGAAGTGGCGGTCAATATGGACGGGAGTAAAATTTACCTCGGGATAAGTGATAATTCGGGAGGACTTGTAAATTTTAATACCGGCAACGCAACGATATTCACTAATACCTATACCCCATTTTGGCTGGGTACCACCTACGACCATCAATATGCCGTAAGCGGTCAATACCGGTTTTCTATCATAGATTTTGAAAATGAAGAAGTGACAGGTAGCAATTGGGGGCATTCGCAGACGTTCGGATGTGTTTCTCCGGTTGCCTATGAAGTAGCCGCTTACGATCCTTTGCGAAGCGAATCGGTATTGTTTTACAGTTTTTCCGACCCTTCGGTTGTTACGCTGGACGGAAGCGCCGTGCCGGGTTCTGTCCCCGAAGGAGATGCTCCTTACCGGGTGGCTATTTCTGCCGATGGCAGCAAGATTGTAAGCGCTAATGCCCTCTCTTTCAATGCTACGATTATGAATGGAGAGGATTATTCCGTGGAAGGCATCGTGGAACTGGGAGAAGACCCTCACGCCGTTGCCATTTCACCGGACGGAAATACCGCTGTCCTGGGTGGTTTTGATTTGAATACAATTAAAATCGTGGATGTAAATACGCAGACACTTGTCAAAACCGTCTATACGGGACAGCGTCCGATGATGATCAATATCAGTGCGGACAATAATTACGCCTACATCGGCAATCTCAAAGGCAACTCGGTTTCCATCGTCAGTCTGGACGGCGAGAACAGTCAATTGTTGGCGACTATTCCCACGGCGGTTATCGGTCTGGTCTATACCGGAATGGGGACGCGGAGTGCGGTTGTCGTTGACCCTACGGGAAATTATATTGTAGTGGCGGGAAGTTTTGAGAACAAAGTGCAAATCATTGACATTGCAGCGCAAGCGATAGTGAAGGAGATTCCGGTGGGAGATTTTCCCTTGAAAATAGCGTTCAACAGCGCAGGCGATACGGCCGTGGTATTGAATTATTTTGATAATACTTTCAATGTCTTGCATATGGACGGGGCAAACACTACCGATTTGGGGACTTTCTCCACCGGAGGACAATACCCCTTGCGTATCGAATATAATGAAACTAACAAGCATTTCGGCATTATTCATGCCGGATCAAAAAACCTCAAAGAAGTCCGGTCGCCGGATTGGACACCGCAAAATATTGCTTCTTACGCCTCCTATGGCACTCCCATACAGGTGCATTATGATGCAAATGGCGTACCGGTGGTTTTGGTTATGGGCGAT
>WFZU01000284.1 GCA_015489405.1 Bacteroidales bacterium | reverse complement strand
ATACTTTTCTATCAACACTAACGCTATTTCAAGCAAAAAATTTCATTTTGTAAAAACACACACTCTGTATTTGTGAAAATAACACTAATCGTAGCCCTTAAATCCATCCATAATTCTTCGCTCTTTTTTCGTGGGTCTTCCAGTACCACGAGGGCGAAATTCCGTTTTCATACTCCGGTGTATTCTCAATTTTTCTAACTCATCCGGTTCCGTAATATCTTCCATATAAATCTCCACCAGTTTGGCTCCCACCCTGTTTTTCAACAACTCTTTTACCCTGATCGAACGGGTATATTCATTGTATTTTATTTCAATAACATCTCCGGGAACAATCTCACGGGAGGCTTTTGCCAATGCTCCATTGATTTTAACCTTTCCCAAACGGCAAAAATGTGTTGCTTTGGCACGCGTTTTAAACAAGCGTACCGCCCAAAGCCATTTATCCAAACGCACTGCTGTCATATTATTTTTCTCGAATATATATCTGTACCGGGGCTCCCGTAAAATCAAACTGTTTGCGGAGCTGATTTTCCAAAAAGCGTTTATAAGGTTCCTTCACATATTGGGGAAAATTAGCGAAAAAAGCAAATGTGGGATAATGTGTTTTTATCTGCGTTACATATTTTATTTTTATCTCATAACCACGTACCCTGGGGGGAGGCGTTTTTTGGATAAGCGGCAAAAGGATATCATTCAACTTGGAAGTACTGATCTTGCGCATTCTGTTTTCATTGACCGTTTTTGCCCATTCCAAGACCTTCAAAATACGTTGTTTTTTAGGGACCGAAGTAAACACAATGGGAACATCATTGAAAGGAGCTAATTTTTCACGAATTTGCCGTTCCATTTCCAAATGGGTATTTGTTTCTTTATCCTGAACCAGATCCCATTTATTCACAACTACCACCACTCCTTTTTTATTTTTCACTATCAAATTGAAAATGCTTAAATCCTGTGCTTCCACGCCCCGGGTGGCATCTATCATCAATACGCATACATCACTTGCCTCGATAGCACGGATGGAACGCAATACGGAGAAGAACTCTATATCCTCACGAACCTTTCTTTTCTTTCTAATTCCGGCTGTGTCCACTAACAAAAATTCATATCCAAACTTTTTAAAAGGGGTATGGATGGTGTCTCTGGTAGTGCCGGAAACAGGCGTAACAATATTCCTTTCTTCGCCCAAAAAGGCGTTGATAATAGAAGACTTTCCTACATTCGGACGACCTACGACAGCCAAACGTGTAAGTTCAGAAGTCTCTTTCTCCTTCACGTCATGCAAATCTTTGACCGCCGCGTCAAGCAATTCACCCGTTCCGCTGCCATTCATAGCGGAGACACCTATCACCTCTTCAAAGCCCAAAGCATAAAACTCATAGATATTATTGGTACGTAGAGAATTGTCAATCTTGTTGACAACTACCAAAACCCGCTTTTTGGTCCTGCGGAGAACATTCGCCACTGCCTCATCCATTGCCGTAATCCCTTGCTCTCCATCAACCATAAAGAGAATGATATCAGCCTCATCAAGCGCCAGCATAACTTGCTCCCGGATAGCTTCCTCAAACACATCTTCGGAGCCTACGACATAGCCTCCCGTATCAATCACCCAAAAATCCTTTCCGTTCCAATCGGATTTTCCGTAATGACGATCCCGTGTAACACCGCTAGACTCTTCCACAATGGCTTTACGTTCTTGCGTAAGACGGTTAAAGAGTGTGGATTTCCCTACATTAGGACGACCTACTATCGCAACAATATTTGACATAAAATCTTTTTTTGCAAAGGTATATTAATTTAAACTAAAAAAATAATAAAGCTTGAAATATTTTCCAGCCGGAGCAAAAGTATGCTTCGCAAATTCTCCGGCTATAGCCGAAATAGAGTCTGTCTATAATGTCCAATAAAGCGTTACGCTCATACTCAAAACAGCCATTGACAAGAGTCAACTCCTTGATTTTGAGCATTTCGAAAGCCTTATTCTTGAACATTCTAGCCTAGACTCCCGACTTTATGGACAAACACGAAATAAGGAAACCACCTGAAAAAACGAAGTAAAAGAAATGGAGAATATTAGCGAAAACGTTCCAAGGATTTCACCAATTCCTCATCTTTGCGAACATAACGGAACGCCAGAATCAAAAACACAAAACTAATCAGCGGAAAATATGCGCCCATTTCATAAGTATTGTATCCTCCGGTCGTTTCATTAACAATATATGGATAGACAAAAAATATTCCGGCCATCAGTATAATCAAAAGAATAATATTGTATTTCAATAATTTCATTTGATGCAAGCGGTTTTTGAACTGAAAAATAGTGAATACGGAAAAGACAATACTCATTATCGCCAATATTCCGACAGGGTAAGGGAGCCAAGCACTAAAAGCCGGCAAACCACCGGTTTTAGCCGGCAAATCACCGGTTTTGAGCATATCGTGAAAAGAAAAAGCAAACTGTTGAAATAAATGCAGTTCGGAAGTGTAGCGCACTATAGGAAAGCCCAAGAAAGCGATCATCGCTATCGCCGCCAACCCCATAAAAACACTTTGAATACGTTGTATCATACGACTATTTTTTGCGGCAAAATTAGAGGAATTTATAATGACAAAAAAAGTTTTTTCAAAATCCCGGAAAGGATTCACCGGGAAGGATAGAGCAAGAGCCTGAAAGGAACTCAATTCACCCTTGAAAATTACTCTGTTCTGTCCCCCATGAAGAGTTCTTTAAAGGTATCAAACTCACGCCTGTAAAAGATACCGACCCCTTGGGTATAACGGGAATAATCCTGAAAGAGATAATCATTGTTGGATGTATTAAAAGCTTTTAGCCTGAGGCGACCGTCGGGTGTCAACTTCACCTCTATCTCGCCTTCACCGATAAAGCTATCGGATCTATCCACGGAAGTTCTGTTTTTCACTCCAACATTTCCTTTGACGATAACGCGATCATTGAAAAGCTGGGTCGATAACATCACTCCCAATTCATCCTCCGTTATATTGTCCCCCGGACGGTATTTAATACCAATATCAAAATCATCACTAAGACCTGACAACCAACTATTTATCTGATTCGTAAAGAGCGAAAAGGTATTGGCTTCAAGGGAAGAGGTGTAGCCGGAATTATAGTTGAAACTATGAAGCACCATCAATGAAATAACTTGCCGGCTCATGAGTGCCTGATTGCTTGTGTCCAGCCGTGAGTATATGGATTGTTTGACGTCTTCATTTAAATCGGGGAATTCAATTCCGAAATGAATACTGGGCTCCATCAAGCTGTTCCCCATAGAAATGACACACTGCACCGGAACGATGGCAGAAGAATCATCCGAAGGAGCATATTCGCCCAGCCGTGTGCGCAAATCATAGACTGCTTTAATGTTAATATCGGCATCATAAGGATCGCCCGACCAAGTAATTTTACTCCCCGGCTCGACCGTAAACACACGGTTTAAAACATCCTGCAAATTCATAAGATATTTTCCCTGTCCAATGATGTATTCTCCCGTAAGAGAAAGTTCTCCCCGCTCATCATAAATGATTGAAAGGTCTCCGGTTCCTTTGGCAGAGATTGTTCCCATATCGTAGGGCATAATTAAATTCACATCCGTATTTTCATTCACTGACAGTTGCGTATTTACCATTACCGACGAGGACGAAGGAGGAGCGGGAACCACAGCAGGCAGCAAGGAATCATCCGGCTTGACAAAAATGATATAGTCATTGTCCACCAAATCAACCGAATTATTAATAGGCAAGGTAATCTTGGTCGTTTTCAAAGGTTTGGCATCAATATCCAGATTTACCTTATCCAAATCACCTTCAATGGTAATACTACCCTTCACCAAAGCATCTCCGTAAAAATATTCATTCCGGCTAATATCCGTATGCAAAGCTTCCAGTTTATCTGTATGCACATCAATCCGGTACGACAAATCATTGAAGTAATGATGATCAAATGAAGCATTGACAATCGCTTTATTACCCGCCGGGTCGGTAAGCAATACAGAGTCCATGTGAATGCGGTTGGTATCAAAAATCACTTTATCCGCAAAATAGTATTCCGTATTGGTATAATCTATCAAAAGTTTCACCCTTTTCAGACGAAGTTGCCCCAACAGATAAGGGCTTGCGGGAGTACCCGAAAGATGCAAGCGACCGGAAGCGAAACCACCCAAACGGGAACTGAAGACAGATACGAATGGCTTGAGTGTGGATAGTTTGAAGTTGTTGAGCGAAAGATAAAAATCAAAATTTTCCTGTCTGCGATTCGGATAATAATCGCCCTTCACGGAAACCGATTTGCTACTCCCGATATTGCCGTAGGAGATGATGTCCATGTCGGTGTGTATTGCTTCCATTTTCTCGTTCCAGTAAGAATGTATTTTTGCATCTCCAAGATACTCTTTATTAAAACTCAAAGAATCAATATTTACTTCTCCCAAGACATGATAGAGAGAGTCAACATAGGTAATCTTCATACCACCATTTATCAGTCCGCCAAACTCCAAGCCGTAGGGAGAATAAAAAGATCTGAAATTACGAATATCCAATTTTTTCATCTCCAGAAGAAGCGAATCTCCGGGATTAGGGGATAAGCTACCGTCCAGCGCCAACAATTGTTGATTATGAGTGAAGGCACAATGCTCAAAACGCCACCGAAGACTATCTTTCATCAAACTGTTTCGGGGGTTCATTTTCCAAGATTCTCCATGAATAACCAAGGCTGAAGAAGGCAAAATATGATTGAAGAAGGCTCCGTCTTTCAATACTGCAACACCTCTAATATCCGCAGAATCATCTTCTTTACTATCAATATTATTCCAAGAAAGCGCATAGGATATCGAATCATTATAAATCTCCGCAGAGAACAGCGGTCTGTCCAAATGCAAGGTGTCAGCATAATAAAAAGCATCCTGCGAGAAATTCAGATATAGTTTATTATTTTTTGGAAACAATTTAAGTTCAGGGTTTAACAGTTTACTCCCGAAAACTTCAAGAGAGCCGGAATGGATGGACAAGTCCGCATATTGCAATGAATTGACGAACTCTCCCCCACCGGTCAGCGTCTTTGTTTTCACATCCATATCCCACAGGGCTGCAGCGAGAAGCGGCAATTTCTTAAATGTAAAATCAAATACAAAATCCTGGGTTCCCGTCTTCATCTTTCCCGCAGGGGTCCACCCATGAGGCAGGTAATAGTGTAATACCGAATGAAGATCTGCCGGCAATGATTGCAAATCAATCGCCCCTTCCATATTCGCATCCACAATATCCGAGCGCAATCCGAAAATACGGTAATTCGCTGCATCTTTGGTCATAGAAAGATTAAGATTGCCCAGCTGATAGCCCGTTTGGTTCCTCGCCAACAAGATGTTCGAAAGGTTGATTCTACCCTGCATATCATTCAGGCTTTCACCGATTGCATTGATATCCACTCGCGTGGAAAGTAAAGACAGGCTGTCACCGGCAAAGAAACCAAAACTTTTTAAATCAATTTTCCGGACGAGTGCTACAAAATTGTAGCGTGGAATCTGCCGGGAAAAATCGAGCAAACCGTCAAAGTCAAAAGCCAGCATATCATCATCGACCTTTACGTTTCCTGTAAACTTTTTCTGACGAAGTTCTCCCAAGACGTTCAACTTCCGGATAATTCTTCCGTTCAAACCGATATTTCTCACTTCTCCGTCAAGATTCAAACGCATTCTATCAAAATTCAGGTCTTGCCCTTGCAATCGCAAATCAAAATCCAACGTATGAAGTTTCTCCGGAATATCCAACCAATAGCCCGCTGCGACCCCAAAACCTTTGGCTAAGCCGTCATATTCTATGACTCCATTTTTATTGATACTCAACTTAATGTCTGTCGAGAATCCACCCACTTCCGTCCGGTAAGTGGCAAAAGAAACGAAATCATTGTAAAAGCCGGTAAAGTTCCCTTTCACACTAAACTCGCCAATTTTTTTCACCCACCGGAGGAAGTCCATATTTTCTACGCCTTCGGGCATATTAAAATGCTCAATATCCGCCATAGATGAATAAAACTCCTTCACTTTCAGCTGGGTAAATGTTTCCC
>WFZU01000283.1 GCA_015489405.1 Bacteroidales bacterium | reverse complement strand
GTTGTATTAACAACAAAAAGAGAGCGAGAAAAGCTCTCTACGAGCATTATCATGGATATTTGCTGGCAGTCGCTATGCAGTATGCCAAAGATCGCTATGAAGCCGAGAGTATTTTGTTGGAAAGTCTGTTGAAAATATATAATAAAATTAGTAGTTATGAGCGAAAAGCCCCTTTTGTCAACTGGATGAAAAGCATATTGATTAATACTGCTATTGACAAGATAAGAAAAAATAAAAAATTCAGCCGCAACATTTCTATCGAAGATTTGCCGGGAGGCGAAATTCAAGGGAGTGTAGAAATAGAGGACGATTTTGAGGCGGAAGAAATTTTATCCGCCATACAACAACTGCCTCCGGGCTACAAAGCAGTATTTAATCTCTACGTTATGGAGGGCTATTCGCACAAAGAGATAGCGAAAAAATTAGAAATAAGTGTCAATACTTCAAAATCCAACTTGCATAGAGCCAGAAGGATTTTGAAAAAACTGTTGGAAAATATAAAAAGATAATAAAGCTTTAATAATACACCGATGAAAAAAAATATAGACGAGCTGGTACGGGAAAAATTAAGCGGACACAAGGCAGAGGCATCCAGGTTCTTGTGGTACAAAATCGCATTCCGGCGTTTTCTCCAAACTTTTTTCGGGAAAACATTATTATATGTATTACCTGTTATGGTAATCGCATACCTCATAATGTGGACGGGTTCACCGGCGACACCTGTTTCGCAGGAGACTCAAAGTGACGACCCCCAATCAGCATATTTCCGGGATGCAGGAAACGAGTATGCAAAAGACGATCCATCAATACATACATCAAAAGATGTAAAGCGTAAAAAAACAGAAAAAACGGAAAATTTTATCCGGAAAAATGAAACCGGAGACGGAAATGTTTACAAAAGGGCAAAAGTTACTAAAACCAAGGAGAGAAAGATGCTTCCCGTGCAAAAGCTCCAAGCCCCGGGACTTTCCAAACAAAAAGCAGTTCACGACAAAACGGAAGAAGCATTGGCAATAGCCGGCAACAATGTAATTAACACGAAGGAGAACGAAACAACCACAACAAGCGCTACTACCCCGGATATCCGGAAAATCGAGCTATCGCCCTTGAAAGGGAAATCTTGTATGGTACAAAAACCTTTTAATTCAAAGCATACAAAATTCAACACGATGCGCCCGGTCCACTTAGGAGGAAGCATATTCCAAAAAATCAGAAATGTTGAAGTTAGTTTTTATTTTAATCCGGCAATAACAAAAACTTTGTTTTCTAAAAATGAGGAATTTCAAAAACATATTTCAGTTCGCAGGGAAGCGGAAAAAGATATTAGCAGCTATTCCGGAGGTATCACAGTCCGAAAATATTACAAGACGAAATTTTTCGGAGAATTAGGTTTGGATTTCACCCTAATGGATAATCGCGTGAGATACCACACAAGCAACAAATTTTACGATCCGGAAAACAGCTACTATATAATTGACACCACCTGGTTTCTATTTATCAATGAGGGACACTGGGATTCTATTCCCCAATATGATTCTACTTTTTATCCGGTTTATGTGGACCGGGTGATAGACAAAAATGTCAAGCAAAAATATCAATATATCAGTATTCCAGTGTTGGGTGGAATATCGTTTAAGCATAAGAATATTAATATCGATTTTTCTACAGGAATTTCCGTTGGATGGATTAATACCATAGAGGGAGAAATTTTGAATTATGACAACAAAGAGTTTATTGCCCTCCCGAAAGTAACCCAAAACATTATGATTCAACATATAGCAAAATTACGAATTAGCTATGAAATATACGGCAAGATGTATCTGTATATAGCTCCGCAATACAGGATGCAACTCAATACGCTCAATACGTCTAACTATCCTATTCATACCCGGCTTATTAACTACGGAATCAGTACGGGCATTGCCATTAAACTGTAAAGTCAGGAATACGATTATCAACATTTCCGGCATAGCCGGGAACCACTCTTTTATGAAAAAAGATGTTTATTTCCGGGGACAACTCATACCCCAAACATAATTGTGTTTAAGAAGAAGAAAAAAACCAATAAGAAAAAAAGAGTGAATAGATTTTCTGTTATCAATAAAAGAGTAATTTTGCGCCCGTTAAGAAATAGAAAAAAAACATGGACAAAAATACAGTTACGGGTATCGTGTTGATACTGGCGATATTTATCGGTTTCACATATTTAAACCAACCCTCTCCCGAAGAGCTTGCCAAACGTAAACGGGCAGCGGATTCGATAGCCCGGATTCAAGCCCGGAACGATTCTATCAAAGCAGCTCAAAAAGAGCTTCCTCCGGAAGAAAAGGCAGGGCACCAAAACGTTGCCAATGACTCGTCCATTGCTCAAAATCTGATTGACAAATACGGAGTATTTGCCGGTTCTTCCGTTCTCGCCGGCTCCGGACAAGAAATCCATTTTGCGAATCAAAAAGTGAACCTGACCATAAGTAGCACCGGAGCCAAAATCAAAGCTGTTCGTCTTCCTGAATATCATACTTACGACAGTCTTCCGCTCGTGCTTTTGGATAGTAATTCGGTTAATTTCAATCTTAGTTTCTTTCTTAATAACCGGCTTTTTAACACTTCCGACTTTCAATTTAAGGCATACATAGACGGGAAACCCGTAAACTCTACACATATTGAGCTCGGCAATGACAGTACGAAAACGCTTTCCATGCGACTCTATCCCGACCATAGTACGGACTCCTATTTAGAGTATGCATATACGCTTGTCAAAGACGATTATATGCTGGGCTTTCATATCCGCTTTGTAAATATGGACGCCTATCTCGATAAACGGATGTCCACGATTGATTTAAATTGGGGAACCCGTATGAAATTATTGGAAAAAAGTGTAGACCGCTTTAACGGTCCTACCGTTTACTACAAATACAAGCAAGACGATGAAGTAGATTATCTCTCCGAGCGCAAAGATGACGAAGAAGAGTTGAGTACCAAAGTAAAATGGATTTCCTTTAAACATCGCTTCTTCAGTTCCATTCTCGTGGCAGACAAGGACTTTGAGATGGCAAAGGTAAAAGCCTATACGGAAGAAAACATCAAAGACCCCAAATACATTCGTACAGTATCTTCCGATATAAGTCTGGCATTTGCACGGGATATTCCGATGCACTTTTATTTCGGACCTAATAAATATGAGATTTTAAAGCGCTATCATCAGGACTTTGAACGACAAATTCCATTGGGTTGGAGTTTTTTCATTATGTCTTGGATTAATCGTTATATCGTCATTCCGGTATTTAACTTTTTAGAGAATTTCGGTTGGAATTACGGTATTATCATATTGATTTTGACGATATTATTGAAATTGATCTTATTCCCATTGACGTACAAATCCTACTTATCATCGGCAAAGATGCGGGTCTTGAAACCCGATATTGACAAAATCAATGAGAAGTATCCCAAGAAAGAGGATACCATGAAAAAACAACAAGCAACGATGGCACTATACAAGAAAGCGGGAGTTAATCCCATGGCAGGATGTATCCCGATGGTCTTGCAGATGCCGATTCTGTTTGCGATGTTCCGCTTTTTCCCGTCTGCTTTCGAGTTGAGGCAACAATCTTTCTTGTGGGCGGAAGATTTGTCCGCTTATGACGTACTTTTCCATCTCCCGTTTAATATACCGTTTGTGGGGGATCATATTAGTGGTTTCACCTTGCTGATGACGATATCTACCATTCTCTACACGCGTATGAACCAAAATATGATGGCAAGCAATCAGACGATGCCCGGCATGAAAACCATGATGTATCTTATGCCCATAATGTTTTTTGGCATTTTCAACGGATATGCATCAGCGTTGAGTTATTACTACTTCCTCGCGAATATGATTACCTTTACGCAAATGTATCTTATTCGACGTTACGTGGATGAAGATAAAATCCGAAAAAAATTAGAAGCCAACAAGAAACGGGTAATCAAGAAATCCAAATGGCAACAACGACTGGAAGAAGCACAAAAAAAGAGAGGACTGTACAACAAATAATACCGTTTATGCGACTGCGCAATATTCTTTTCGTACTCTTTATGGGTCTATGCTTGTCCGGCTATAGCCAAGATATTGATATTTTTGCGAAGCATAAAGACGACAATTATAAGCTTCCTATGCTGGACAAGAAGATGAGTTTCAGAGAATTTCAACTTCTGGGGAGAGACCTTCGTATGCAAGATATGCTCTATGCCATGATTGTGCCGGGATATGCCCATTTCAGGGCAAAAGACAAGGCTATGGGCTACACCTTAGCCGGTTTGCGAATAGCAGGTTTCGGAACTTGGTATTACGTGTACCGGAAAACCGGAGTTACCCTTCCCGTAATGCTTAAATCCATGGGATTTTCACACATTGACAACCAGGAAGTTTATGCGCGGGAGCAAAATTTATTAGCCTACTCAAGTATTTTGATATTAGGCACTTATCTTTTTGATTGGATTCACGGAAAATACCGTTTGGAAAAGAAGCAGGATATGATACGCTATAAATACGGGCTTAAACTCCGCTTTGCCAATATCACACAAATAAACACTCAAAATACTTTTTGGGGCTTGGGTTTACAATACCATTTTTAGAACATGAAAAGGATTTACATACTCATATTTACCATATTTTCCACCCTTTCGATTTTCAGCCAACAAATCGAAGCTGAGTTGCAGTATCTAAAAGCAGTCAAGGTTCAAGAATCCGGACTTATCAAAGATAATATCCGCAATGCGATGATGAGTTTTGACTCCATACTCGTCCATTATCCTGATGTTGCTGCCCATTCGGCAGAATTTATTGAAGAATTGGGCAATAGTTTTTACCAAACCAAAGCTTATGACAAAGCATTGTTTCTGTACATTGTGGAAGCCAGCCTGTTTCCAGCCCGATTGCCATATAGCTCACGCATCCATCAATTAGACAAAGTCTATACACTACTGAGAATTGGGGACGATGACATAAGACGATTGAACAGTATCTCTCAATTGAATCCCGGAAGTTTAGCCGAACAAAGACTCAAAGCGCCCTTGCTTATCATCAAATACCTGAATACCAAAGGATTGGACGAAGTCATACAAAATTATATTGGGAATCTCCGTCAGCGAGGGATAATCATGCCGAAAGAAGTTCAATTGTGGGAAGATTTAGTTCATTTTAAGGTACGCAGGAAGATTAGAAGAAGATATTTCACATCTAATTTTGCCAATCTTTCTCCTGAATTGAAACGGAAATATTATCGCAAAGCGAGTATTTATTATCGCAAAATGAAAAACAAAGATTTGGCACGGACCAATAATGAAAACTTTAAAGCGCTCAGTTCATCCGTCTTTCAATTAATTGATTACCGTTTACGAAGCTTTTGTATATATTTTCTTAAAGATAGGCGACTGCACTAATGACACACCACACAGGAGATAAACATATTTCCATGATTGTAGCCATGGACAAAAACAGGGGAATCGGGAAGAACAATGAAATCCCTTGGCATATCCCCGGAGATTTAAAAAGATTTAAGAAACTCACCATGGGAAACACCGTAGTAATGGGACGGAAAACGTGGGTTTCATTACCTTTCCGCCCACTTCCCGGGCGAAAAAATATTGTCTTGACGAGATCAAAAGTTACAGAGGATTTTGCCGGAGCATGCGTGGTACACAATATTGAGGAAGCCTTTCAAGAGATGCAAAGCGGGACCGACAACTTCATTATCGGAGGCAATCAAGTTTACCAACGTTTTTTGCCCTATGTCGATACCCTGTATTTAACTATTGTTCACCGTGAATTTGATGTGGATACGTACTTTCCTGAATTTGATTTAAAAAAATGGAGGATTTTAGATATTGAGCATTTGGAGTACGAAAAACTCCGCTATTCCAACATTATTTTAGAAAAAAATTTTTAACTAACAAATTTTTATTAATTTTGCGTCTTAGGAAAAGTTGGTTTATAACAAAAATATTAAGAGATGAAAAACATGGACTTCATTTATAGGAATAGCATTATTCTGTTTGTAATGCTTCTTTGGGGGAGTTTTGCCTATGCACAGTCCACGGATCCGGTAGCAAAAGCTTGTTCGGGCAGTGATGATTTTTACAAAGTTAATAAGACCGAAGGTTCAACATACACTTGGACGCTTCCCAGCGAAGCGACCCCAACCTACGGAGTAGATTCAAAAGCAGACAGTATCACGGTAAAATGGGCTACGGTAACCCAAAAGAAAGAGCTTCAAATACAGGTTATGGAGACTAACAAGTATGGATACAAGGGCGAACCCGTTACCTTAAAGGTTATCCTCTATC
>WFZU01000282.1 GCA_015489405.1 Bacteroidales bacterium | reverse complement strand
GAGTACTACACAGAGTTTCACAGAGGGATTTTGCGGCGAAGCCACAATACATTCATTATCCATCATTTACAATCAACAATTGATAATCAACCATTGAAAAAAACTCCTTACGGTTTGCAAAGTCACACCAAAGATTTTCAGAAAAAATCATTCTTTACTTGTCATTGCAATCCCTTTCTGCCGGAAAAGGAATAAGGCGGAAAATGTTATCAAAGCATTCACTATCAACAGTTCAAAACCAAAATGAAAGTCTGTAACAAAATGCTCCACCCAAATTTTTACGGCATACGTTAGGATAGGAGAGGCTATGGCAATGAAAGGGACGTAACTGTCCCGCACTTTCCATTTGGACAGCAGTCCGAAACTGTATAAGCCCAAAAGCGGTCCGTAGGTATATCCGGCTATTTTGAAAAGGCTGGTAATGATAGCTTCGTCTTTGATGGTATTAAAAATGATAATGACGAAAATAATGATTGATGAAATGCCGATATGGACGCCTTTTCTTATCTTTTCCTGTTGCTTTTCCGGCTTCCCGGAAGCGGGCAGATTGAGTATGTCAATACTGAAAGAGGTTGTCAATGCGGTCAAAGCACTGTCGGCACTGGAATAAGCAGCCGCAATGAGACCTATAAAAAAGATAATTTCCGGAAAGATGCCAAGGTGCATGGCTACCGCCGAAAATACTTGATCGCTATCAGTGGGAAGTAGAAAATGTTGTTCTGCCGCATATACATATAATACTCCTCCGAGAAACAAAAACACAAAATTAATAGGTATCAAAAATGCTCCCAGCATCATCATGTTTTTTTGCGCATCTTTCAGTCTTCTGATGGTCAGGTTTTTCTGCATCATGTCTTGGTCTAATCCGGTCATTGCAAGCGCAATAAAAACCCCGCTGAAAAACATTTTCAAAAAATATTTGGAATCTTTCCATTCGGTGAAATAAAACATTTTGGTATATCCTTTGGAACGCATCAGCGACCATAGCTCCGGAATGGAATGGTGTAGCGTGCGGCTAATCAGGATGATGGTGATAGCTACTGCTATTAACATAAAAGTCGTTTGCAAGGTGTCCGTCCAAACGACCGTTTTGATGCCTCCCTTATTCGTATAAGCCCATATCAAAAGCACGAAAATGAAAACCGTAAGCCAAAAAGGTATCCCCCAAGCATCAAAGATAAAGATTTGCAAGATGCTGACCACGATATACATCCGAAAAGATGCCCCGATTACACGCGAAAGCAAAAAGAAAGCCGAACCGGTTTTGTGGGAGTAGTAGCCGAAGCGTTTTTCCAAATAGGAATATATGGAAGTTAAATGCAGGCTGTAGTATAAAGGTAAGAGCAGGTAAGATATTGCAAGATAGCCGAAGAAATATCCGAATACCATTACCATGTATGAGAAATTGGTATGTATCACATTTCCGGGAACCGAGAGGAACGTAATTCCGGAGAGGGAAGCCCCGATCATCCCGTAAGAAACAACAAGCCAAGGGGAGGATTTCCCTGCACTGAAAAATATTTCATTGGAAGATTTTCCGGAAGTCAAAAAACCAAGCAAAATGAGTAGCAGCGAATAGAGAAGAAAGATAATAAATAAGACTTGTGTGTGCATAAGATTATAAAGTGTTCAAGTTTTCAACAAAATATGCGAAATCCAACAAACGAGAGAATTTCAAAGTATAAAGTTCTTTTTCTATTTGCGTTTGCTCATCTGTCTGAATATAAACGGTTTGCATTCCTGCATTGCGACCGAACTCCATATCCGATCGGGAGTCCCCCACCATAATAGATGAAGCCAAATCAATATCCGGATATTTTTCCAAAGCCAAGAGAGCCATTCCTGTTCCCGGTTTCCGCATATTGCCGGGAGCATCTGCCAAATCCGGAGCAAAGAAGATCTCGTCGATTCTGCCACCGTAAATTTTTACTTGTTCAATCAAGTGTTGATGGATGACATTCAGCTCTTCGACGGTCATCAATCCTTTTCCTATCCCTTGCTGATTGGTAACAATAATAATGTAAGGAAAGATTTTTGAGAAAATCCGGAAAGCTTCCAATACACCGGGCAGTATTTCAAAACCGGAAATGTCTTTCACATAAGTGCCCGGAAGTCGCCGGTTGATGACTCCGTCTCTGTCCAAAAACAAAGCCGAACGGAAATTAATAGTTAAGTCTCGGGAGTTCATCTTGTGCGCGTTTATAATCTGATGGAATTCCTATATCTATAAAGTAAGCGTCAAAGGCAAAACCGTAGATGGGCAATTGTCCGACATATCTTTCAAAAACATCTTTTTCCATGGAAAATTTAGGAGGTAGCGGCAACGATTGGAGTTGACGGCGGTCAATGAGGTAAGAGCCTCCGTTGATCAAACAATCTTTCATACCTTCTTTTTTTTCTCCGAATAAAACAATACGATCTGTCTCGTCGCGGCGGACAAAGCCATAGCGGCTGCAATCGTCCATCCGGCGCAGAGCGATACTCATCGCTGCCCGGTGTCCGGAATGTAGTTGCAAAAACTGCCGTAAATCAATATCAAAAAAAGTATCTCCGTTCAATATGAATACTTCTCCGGAGGAACAATACGACATTGCATTCAATATGCCACCGCCGGTACCCAAAGGGCTCTTTTCAACCGCGTAATCAATATGAATACCTTGATATCGACTGCCGAAATAATCGGTTATCTGCTGACTCTTGTAGCCGGTCGAGAGAACTACATGCCGGACATCATACTTTTTTAGCTGTTGAAATATGTAATGTAGAAAAGGTTTCCCCTGAATATTTGCCATCGGCTTGGGAAGATCTTTAACAACCCCGGACAATCTTGTCCCGAAGCCTCCGGCAAGGATGATGACATCTTGTTTCACGCTTTTTTTTGCTTGCAAAAGTAATATTCTTTTGAAATATGAAAAAAACTTATTAATAATAATATTTCTAAGTGGAGCTAGGTTAATACCGGTTTCTGAATATCAGGAGAAATAAAAACTGTATAAGGAGAGTCTGTCTATAATGTCCAATAAATCGTTACACCCATACTCCAAACTTCGTTCCGGCAAGCTCTAATCAGGACGAAGACTAAATCGCCGGCTAAAAAATTCTGTTAATCGTATCACAGGTATGC
>WFZU01000281.1 GCA_015489405.1 Bacteroidales bacterium | reverse complement strand
CCCAATAACCGTAAAAGAAATAACTACTCACAAGTAGCAGAATACTTTTTCCTTTTTTCGGCAACATATAGTACAACGGAAGTACCACTGCCAAAAAAATAAAGAAAATAAACGAATTGAATAACATAAATTATTTTTTTTGTAAGATTCCTAAATTTGACATCTTTTGTGCCAAATAATTTCCAATTTTTCGATGAGCCGGAGGATTCCAATGCCCATATTTATTTGTAATTTTCCAGTAATAGTTCTCTTTCCCCTCAACTACCGGCAAATCCAATAAACGATTGCTATTTTTTATAAAAAGATTTTTGATATTTTCATTTAAAGGTTTCTTCTCTACAAAGTAAACGCCCTTTTCAGCTAATAATGAATTTATCAGAGCGCTATGTAATTGAGATAAATGAGGATTCTCATATTCCGCATCTTCTTCCCCGCCGTTTACATTATTGACGAAAAATTTATCAAAAATAATCTTTTTCCAACTCCCTCTTTTTATAAGCGTTTGTGCCTTAAATATATACCCCAATATGACGCTCTTTCCTCTCAGCCAAGCGGTCTTCTCACGAAACTTATAAGCAGGAGTTTGGTTGAAGGAGTAGTCAATCTTAATTTTCCCATTTGCCAAATAACATTTCGGTCTCCGGTTGGATGTTGATTGTAGATTGAAATCCTCATTGGAAACAAAAAACAATGAAATATCCGGATTAAATTGTTTCACAAAATTGATGAAATAGCAATAATCATCATTGAGATTGAAACCACTCATCCCAAAATTCAATACTTCAACTTTTTTCTCTAAAGAAAATAATTTCTTTTCTAAGATACTTCTGAAATGATCTCTATCGAAGACTTGAAATCCTTCAACAAAAGAATCTCCTATCAATGCAATACGAATCACATCCTGCTCTACTTTCTTGGGATAACCGGGTCCCAGATAAGCATATTCATTGGTACCTCCCACATAAAATCCCTCTGTAAATTTAATCATTTCACGGTTTGGTTTTAAAGCAGAACCTAGAACGGGGTCATTTCTACTCACACTTTTGGAGCCAATTTCCGAGAACTGTATAAAAGCCTCCAAAAAGAGTATTGTTAGACCCATCGAAAGAAAAAAGAAAAATATTTTAGCCATTATATTGTTTTTTTCCCAACCTGATGATATTCAATTCCCAATTCTTTGAGGTTAAAATCCGAATATTGGTTTCTCCCGTCAAAGATAACAGGATTTTTAAGTTTTTCAATAATATAGTGGAAGTCCGGAGCATTAAACTCTTTCCATTCCGTTAGCAATATGAGTGCGTCGGCACCTTCCAGAACGCCATATTTTGTGTCTGCGTAAGTTACCCCTTTTTCTCCTTTGAAATAGAACTTTCTGGCAGTTTCCCCGGCTTTCGGATCATAAGCTTGGATTTTGGCACCGTGCCGGAGCAATTTTTTTACCGTGTATATAGAGGGTGCTTCGCGCATATCATCTGTTTCGGGCTTGAAAGCCAGTCCCCAGAGGGCAAAAGTATATCCGTTAAGGTCTTCCCCGAATCTTTTGATTACCTTGTCGGCTATGACCGTCTTTTGGAAATCGTTTACTCTCTCTACGGAGGTCAGTATTTGAGCTTCATAGCCGGCATCACTTGCCATTTTGCGCAGTGCTTTAATATCTTTGGGAAAACAAGAGCCTCCATATCCACTACCGGGGTAGATAAAGTCGTATCCGATACGCGAATCCGAACCGATACCTAAGCGCACCTTATTCACATCAGCTCCCACCAATTCGCAAATATTGGCAATCTCATTGATAAATGAAATTTTAGTAGCCAGCATCGCATTAGCAGCATATTTCGTCATTTCCGCAGAGCGGACATCCATCTCTATTAGCCGGTTGTGATTACGCAAAAAAGGAGCATAGAGTTGTCTCATTTTAGCAAATGAACGCTCATTGGATGCTCCGACCACAATCCTGTCAGGCTTCATAAAATCTTGTATTGCTGCACCTTCTTTCAGAAATTCCGGATTGGAAACTACATCGAATGGAATATTTTTGTCCCGTGAAGCCAATGCTTTGCTCACTACCTCGCTTACCTTGTCTGCCGTTCCGACAGGAACCGTAGATTTATTGACAATTATCAATTCATGGTCCATATTTTCGCCGATCTGTTGTGCCACTTTCAACACGGCAGTCAAATCAGCCGACCCATCCTCGCCCATAGGAGTCCCCACTGCAATAAAAACAAGTTCTGTCTCCTGTAGACCCTTTTTCAAATCAGTAGAAAAAAAGAGGTCTCCCCGTTTGACATTTTTCAATATCATCGGCTCCAAACCGGGTTCATAAATAGGGATAATCCCTTTGTTGAGATTATTGATTAGTCCGGTATTGTTATCAATACAAACTACCCTGTTGCCTCTCTCGGCAATACAAGTTCCCGTAACTAAGCCGACATATCCCGAACCGATAATGGTTATTTTCATTTCTTCTCTACCAGGTTAACTTTTAATTCAATTCCAACAACGGACATGCTTATTACGCTAAATGGCGTTACGCCATTTAGCGTAATTATAAATTCTTTATAAAATGGATTGAGTATAAGCCTTAATGAAAGTATCGCGAGAATAAATACTCATCATATCCACATAAATAGTGCTCGTCCATAAAGTCAAGAGTCTGAGCTAGAATGTTCAAGAACAAGGCTTGCGAAATACTCAAAACCAAGGAGTTGACTTCTGTCAATGACTGTTTTGAGTATGAGCGTAACGAAGTTATTGGACATTATAGACGGACTCTAAATAGTCGTAAAACCTTCCTTTTCAAGCTCATTTAACACTTTCTTAACCAAGGAAGATTTTCCGTAACGTCTCGGAGCATATAGAGTAACATTATTACCACCGGCAAGCGTTTGCTTGATTCGTAACAACTCATCCTCCCTGTTATAGAAGTATTCGCCGGAGACGATATTTCCGAATTGAAAGGGATTTACTCTATTCATGATTATCCATTTAATTGTTGTGAAGACTTATCATTTCCTTTTGAAATAAAGAAATAGAATGCAAAACTCAACAAAATGCCAATCCAGTTGGCGACCAAATCATTAATATTGAAAGCACGGTATGGAATCACATATTGTATCAACTCCGTAAAAGAAGCAAAAAGAAAAGCCAAACCCAAAAAAGCAAGTGTCTTCAAATCCCGTACAATCGGCTTCTTCAAAAGGAAAAAGTAAGGCAACAAAACGACAAAATGAGCCAGGTAATCCAAACGAATACTGAATACATAATTATTGTTTAAAGTGGAACCGGGACCATTAATAGGAAGTATTGCCAGTAGGAGCAATGCCAGCAAATAGGGGTAAAATAAATTTTTTCTACCGAAGATTTTCATAATACCATTGAGCTACAATCTCAAAACCTTTTTGGGCATCATATTTTGGGCTATAGCCCAACACTTTTCTTCCCTTTTCAATAGAAGCCAAGGAATGTGGAATATCACCCTGACGGTAAGGACCGTAAATGGGTTCTATTTCATTTATTTTCGAATCAAATTTTGCCAAGTTATTCCTCAGGTGTTCAAACAACTCATTGAGTGTAGTATTTTGTCCGTATGCCACATTAAACACCTCATATACGATTTTATCTTCCGGCACTAAAAGAGGATTGTATTCTTCCAAATTTTTCAATACCTCCTCTTTGGGGACAATAGCAGCGAGCTCATTTGCTTGTATAACATTTTCAATAAACGTAAAATCCCGGCTATAACTTCCGTCTCCATTGATAACCGGAGACTCGTGATGAATAAACTTCTTTACCCAAAGGGGAATAACTGCGGCATAAGCACCATTAGGGTCTTGTCTTTT
>WFZU01000280.1 GCA_015489405.1 Bacteroidales bacterium | reverse complement strand
TTATAAAATAAATCCGTAGCTTAAATAATTTTGGATATTTTTTTTTCTTTTATATTGTTTAGATTTTATGTGAGAATTCCGTTTCGTACTTATGATTAATACGGACTTCTCAAAAATTTCGATGATTATCCATTGCGATAATACAAGCTCCCCTTTTCTATGAATAAGGGACTGTCAAAATTGTTTTCATACAGTTGTCCCGTACCCAAACCTTGATGACCTTGCAGGTCTAAAGTTGCGGTCCATTGTGCAATGGCATTCAGTCCGATGTTTGATTCAAGCAGGGAAGTAACCCACCAGCCTGTATTTCTTTCATTTGCCAGGTCTATCCATTCTTGCGAAGCAGCAAAACCTCCTAATAATGAGGGTTTTAAAATGATGTATTGTGGTTGTATAAAATCCAGTAAAGCGGCTTTTCGTTCCTTGGAGAATATTCCGATAAGTTCTTCGTCCAGCGCGATAGGGATGGGAGTTGTTTGACAAAGTCGTCTCATCTCTTCCCATTGTCCGGCACGGATAGGTTGTTCGATAGAATGCAGGTCGTAACGAGCCAAGCGTTCTAATTTTGATTCCACTTCCTGCAAGGAGAAAGCTCCGTTGGCATCTACACAGATTTGGATTTCCGGTGCGGAAAATTGTTTTCTGATCATCTTTATCAGTTCCAATTCGCTGTCAAAATCCAACGCGCCGATTTTAAGCTTTATTATGCGATAGCCTTGTGCAATTTTTTCTTGCGCTTGCTTCAACATGGATTGATAATCGTTCATCCATACTAAACCGTTGATTAGGATGCCCTTTTCCCCGCGGGTAAATACCGATTCAAACCATCTTTTTTGCCCTCCGTTCCGTAAATCCAGCATTGCCATCTCATAACCGGAGCGGATTGCCGGAAAAGAAAGCAATGAAGGGATTTCTTTTCCGCGGTTGATAGCGTCGCAAAGCGAATTCAAGCGACTTTCAAACAAATGCGGAGGGTCAGGGCTTAATCCCCGCAGCATACTGCACTCTCCGGTACCCGTCCGGCCTTTATCATCTGTGAGGTACAGCAGCCACGTGTCTTTAGTCCGCATTTCCTCTCTTGATGTACGTGCCAAAAACTTGAAATGCAGGGTGTATTTTTCCCAACGGGCTTGAAGCATATTATTTTTTTTGCAAAAGTAATGGAAAAAAACGAAACCGGATGTGTATCGCTTCGATATTGCGGGCTGCAAGCTGGCATACTAAAAAAGCCTTACCCGCAAAGGATAAGGCTTTTTTTATTTTCTTTGTACAGCAATTTAACAAATTGCTATTGTAGCACAAATTTTACCGGCAGGGTAAAATTGACCCTGACAGGTTTCCCCCTTTGTCTTCCGGGTTTCCATTTCGGCATCATTTTGACCACGCGCATTGCCTCTTCGTCGCAGCCACCGCCAATACCACGAACGACTTTCACTTGGCTGACGCTTCCGTTTTTCTCAACAACGAAGCGGACATATACAGTTCCGGAAATTCCGGTTTCACGAGCCATTTGGGGATATTTGATATTCTTGGAAAGGAACTTCATCAGAGCAGCTTGCCCTCCTACAAACTCAGGATTTTCTTCCACTACCGTGAAGATTTGTTCTTCTTCTTCGTCATCATCCTCTTCATCGGCAGGTGGAACATATTCTTCCGCTTTCGTCTCCTCATCGGATTCTACATCAATATCCAAATCCTCATCTACCTCCACATCATCATCCACAATTTCGATAATGGTTGTTTGTTGCTGTTGTGGTGGGGGAGGTGGGGGCGGTTGATTTTGCTCGGTAATTTGAGCCATTTCTTCTTCGACATTTTGCACTTGACGTTGAGCTAAATCGATAGTCTGTTTGTCGTAGCTCTTCATTTCAAAAGCCAAGATTACGACCAGTAATGCTATGACCAAACCGATCTCTATAAACAGCGTCCTTTTCTTTTCCAAGTCAGCCTTTGACGTTTTCTTGTAATCTCTCATAATCCGTATTTTTGTCCGTAAAACAATCCTATGATGCTTCTACCATAGCCCGGTACGCATCAGCATCCATTAATTCATCCAATTCGGTCATATCCCCAATCTTCACTTTGATAATCCAACCTTCGCCATAAGGATCGGAGTTGACCAGCTCCGGTTGATCTTCCAATGCTTCATTGAAAGCGATTATCTCTCCTCCCACGGGCATCAACAAGTCCGAAACGGTTTTGACTGCTTCCACCGTTCCGAAGACTTCGCCTTTATCGAGGGTTTCTTCTACGGTCTCCACTTCCAAAAAAACGATGTCACCCAATTCGCTTTGCGCAAAGTCCGAGATTCCGACAAATGCAAAATCACCTTCAACACGAATCCATTCGTGATCATTGGAATACTTT
>WFZU01000279.1 GCA_015489405.1 Bacteroidales bacterium | reverse complement strand
ATGCAAAAGTAAATAAAATATTGTTATGAAGAATATGTTTTTTGATAAAATTTTCGGATTAATCTATCTCTCTATCCATGAGATACTTTGTTCCATCACGATTAGCCGAATAAAGGTAATAAATATGTCCATCATAAATCATGCTATATTTGCATTGCTTTTTGCTGCGCTAGATCCATAATAACAAACCTATTGACTTTTCATTACGAACATACTTGAGGATATAAGGTGAACCAAAAAATACATATTTTTTATCTATACATAAAGACCGGCTGAGAAGTTTCTCTAAGCACAGCGAATAGAGGAATGTGAAAAAAATATTTTTATTCTCTTCGATTTTTGTACTTTCGTAAAAAATAATTTTTGGTAAACGAACTATGGCAAAGAAAACATTTAGCATAAGCGGAAATATTGTGGATGTCGTCGGAAGAAGGATTCTACGCGGCACCATCTTCGTCGAAAACGGAAAGATAAGCGGTATCAAAGAAGAAGATTGCGAAGAAACACAATATATTTTACCCGGTTTCATTGACGCGCACATTCACATCGAAAGTTCGATGCTTATTCCTTCGGAATTTGCACGTATAGCGATGAAACACGGAACTGTAGCTACGGTTTCCGACCCACACGAGATAGCAAATGTCTTAGGGATTAAGGGTATCAATTTTATGATAGAAGACGCAGCGAGAGTGCCGCTGAAATTTTATTTCGGAGCACCCTCCTGTGTGCCGGCGACTCCGTTTGAAACTTCCGGCGCTGTCCTGGGAGTAGATGAGATAGAGCAACTCCTGTCACGCAAAGAGATAAAGTACCTTTCGGAAATGATGAATTTTCCCGGCGTACTATCGGAGAATGAAGAGGTGATGAACAAACTGGCAATTGCCAAAAAGTACGGAAAACCCGTTGATGGACATGCTCCCGGTGTCTTGGGAGAGGATGCACGAAAATATGCTCATGCCGGCATCTCTACCGACCACGAATGTTTTACGATGGAAGAAGCCTTAGACAAAATTAAGGCGGGGATGAAGGTGCAAATACGGGAAGGAAGCGCCGCTAAAAACTTTGAAACACTTGTCCCTCTCGTAGCAGAATATTCCGGTGATATTATGTTTTGCTCCGATGACAAACATCCGGACGATTTAGCCGAAGGGCATATTAACGAACTGATAAAAAGAAGTTTAAAAAAAGGTTACAACCTCTTTGACGTACTCAAAGCTTGTACCTTAAATCCGCGTGAGCATTACAACTTGGATACCGGCATGCTGCAAAACGGAGATCCTGCCGACATGGTGATTATCAATAATCCGGAAGAATTTGAAATCCTTGCTACTTATATTGATGGAGAAAAAGTTTCCGAAAACGGGCGATTGTTGACGGAGATTACGCCCCTGCAAGGCGAATTACCCAATCTTTTTAATGCTTCACCATTGGAAGAAAGGGATATTCATGTGCCGGCAAAAACATCTAAGATTAAATTGATAGAAGCGCTGGACGGTCAATTGGTTACACCGGTTTCCGAAGTATCCATCAATGTGAGAAATGGATTTGCCGTTAGCGATGTCGGCGAAGACATTCTTAAGATAGTCGTGTATAATCGTTATTCGGGCGCCAAGCCGGCGGTAGCTTTCATTCGCAATTTCGGCTTCAAGCATGGGGCTATCGCTTCTACGGTGGCTCATGACAGTCATAACATCATTGCCGTAGGAGTAGAAGATGAAGACATCGTGCGGGCTATTAACCGTATCGTTGCCTCCAACGGAGGAATTGCGCTTTCCGATGGAGACAAGCAACTGCATCTGGCACTTCCCGTAGCCGGGTTGATGTCGCCGGAGAACGCTTATGCAGTAGCGGAAGCCTACGACACGATCAATAAGGCAAGTAAAGAACTCGGCTCACAACTCAATGCACCTTTTATGACGCTGAGTTTTATGGCTTTGCTCGTGATACCGGAACTGAAACTGAGTGACAAAGGGCTTTTTGACGGAAATAAGTTTGCTTTCACGGAACTGTTTATTTAGAGTCTGTCTATAATGTCCAATAACTGCGTTACGCTCATACTCAAAACAGTCATTGACAAAAGTCAACTCCTTGATTTTGAATATTTCGCAAGCCTTGTTCTTGAACATTATAGCTCAGACTCCGGACTTTATGG
>WFZU01000278.1 GCA_015489405.1 Bacteroidales bacterium | reverse complement strand
ACATTAGACCGTGCCGTAAGTCAATATCTGGAAAACGAAAAGTCGCCTTCCCGCAAAGCCGGAGAACTGGACAACCGGGGAAGCCACTACTTTTTAGCACAATACTGGGCTAATGAATTAGCACAACAAGAAGAAGACCCGGAACTCCGGAGATATTTTGAAAAAGGAGCCGCAGCATTGCGGGATAATGAGAAAAACATCTTGCAGGAGATAGCCGCTGCCGAAGGAAAACCTACCGGTATCGGCGGCTACTACTTGCCGGATGACAGCTTGGCTGAAGAAGCGATGAGACCGAGCGAAACACTCAACAAAATCATCAATGCTTTCTAAGGCAACTTGCCTAACAAGAATTTGAATATAAATCACTAAAAATATTTATCATGGAATTAAAAGATAGATTGTATGAAAAAATCGAGGGACATCGTGTCCGTATTCAACGATTGAAAAAGGAATACGGTGATGTTGAAGTCGGTAGATACACCATCGGTCAAGTAATCGGTGGTATGCGGGGAATCAAAAGTCTGATTACGGACATTTCCTACCTCGATCCGAATGAAGGTATCCGATACCGGGGCTATACGCTTCCCGAAGTTTTCGAGAAACTTCCTAAACCTGAAAATGGAGAAATGCCCTGCGTCGAAGGATTGTATTATTTACTCCTTACCGGAGAAATTCCGACCAAAGCGGAAGCGGAAAAGGTAATGGTGGATATGGGCAACAGACGACAATTGCCGAAATATGTTTATGATGTGATTGATGCTTTTCCGAAAAAAAGTCATCCGATGGCAATCCTCTCCGCTGCCGTAATGTCCATGGAAAAAGAATCCATCTTCAATGCCCGTTATCACCGCGGATTGCACAAAGAGGATTATTGGGATTCGACCTATGAAGATGCGACCAACCTGATTGCCAAAATGCCGGTAATCGGTGCCTATATCTACAACAAACTCTATACAAACGAGCCTGAAACATTCCAAGATGCTTCTTTGGATTTAGGCGCTAACTTCGCTTATATGATAAATAAGGAAGCGCCTTATGATGATGTCTCAAGAATGTATTTTATCATTCATGCCGACCATGAAAGCGGGAATGTGTCTGCTCATACGGGACACCTGATTGCCAGCAGTTTGTCTGATGTTTACTACGCCGTATCCGGAATGATTAACGGTCTTGCCGGACCGCTCCACGGCTTGGCAAACCAAGAGGTATTGCGTTGGATACAAGGCGTCAGAGAGAAAATGGGAGACAAAGTACCAAGCAAAGAAAAAATGAAAGAATTTGTTTGGGATACA
Source organism: Bacteroidales bacterium (assembly GCA_015489405.1). GTDB lineage: Bacteria > Bacteroidota > Bacteroidia > Bacteroidales > S143-32 > S143-32. The sequence continues at coordinate 6,256 of WFZU01000278.1, read as the reverse complement.
CTCAACAGCGGACAAGTCATTCCCGGTTTCGGACATGCCGTCCTGCGGAAGACAGACCCGAGATATACCGTACAACGGGAATTTGCACTGAAACATATGAAAGACGATCCTTTGTTTGAGTATGTAAACACGCTATACGAAGTGGTGCCTCCCATCTTGGTCGAACAAGGAAAAGCCAAAAATCCGTGGCCTAATGTGGATGCCCAATCCGGCGTGATTCAATGGCACTACGGCATTACGCAATATGACTTCTACACCGTATTGTTCTCCATAGGTAGAGCTATCGGCGTGTTGTCCAACATTATTTGGGACCGGGCACTCGGCTATCCGCTCGAAAGACCGAAGTCCGTCTCTACGGAAATGCTGGAACGCATTGCCGGAATAAAACAATGATAGCCGTACGAAAAAAAATAATTCGTGCTTCCTACTAAAAAAAGAGGCTCCTTGCGGGGAGCCTCTTTTTTTAAATAAATTTCTTAAACATCCAACAACAAAGGCAATTTACACACATTTCCTTTGTCATTATCATCTAACAATCTTTGTCCCGGGATTTAACTTCCCAAGGTAGCCACCATAATAGCTTTGATCGTATGTAAACGGTTTTCTGCTTCGTCAAAGACAATGGAGGCTTCGCTTTCAAATACTTCTTCGGTTACCTCCATGGCATCTATGCCGAATTTTTGATATATCTCTTCTCCGATTACGGTATCCCTGTTATGGAAAGCCGGAAGACAGTGCATAAATTTAGTATCCGGATTGCCGGTGGCTTTCATCATCGCCGAGTTCACCTGATACGGATGCAAAAGTTTAATACGTTTTTTCCAGACTTCATCGGGCTCTCCCATAGACACCCATACATCGGTATAAATAAAGTCCACATCTTTCACTCCTTCATCAATATCGGTTGTTAAAGTAATGCTTGCTCCCGTCTCTTTGGCAATTTCATTGGCTTGCTCTACCAAGTCTTCTTCCGGAAGAACTTCTTCAGGAGCAATCGCCCTGAAATCCATTCCCATTTTGGCAGCACCGATCATCAAAGAGTTCCCCATATTATTACGGGCATCTCCTACGTAAGCAAACTTTATTTGGTGGAGCGGCTTATCGCTATGTTCCATCATCGTGAGGAAATCCGCCAAAATTTGCGTCGGGTGAAACTCATTGGTCAATCCGTTCCATACAGGTACGCCGGCATATTTCCCCAAAGTTTCCACGGTCTCTTGGGCAAAACCGCGATATTCGATGCCATCGTACATTCTCCCCAACACACGTGCCGTATCTTTCATCGTTTCCTTTTTACCAATCTGAGAACCGGTAGGACCGAGATAGGTAACATTCGCACCTTGGTCGTGCGCTGCCACTTCAAATGCACAACGTGTACGCGTGGAAGCTTTTTCAAAAATTAAGGCAATATTTTTACCTTTCAACCTCGGCTGTTCCGTGCCTGCATATTTTGCTTTTTTTAAATCTGCCGATAAATTCAACAGAAATCTTATCTCCTTCGGAGAAAAATCCAATAACTTCAGGAAGTTCCTGTTTCTAAGATTAAATGCCATGATGTATTATTTTTTATTAATGAGTCTTTCTATCAATTCTTTTGCAGGAAGGATAAGGGGGACAACATCTTGTTTTTCATATACGACAAAGTCATCGTAATCTCCTGCTATCCTTTTGTCAAAAATATTGGAAAAAAATTTTCCCAAATTTTTATCTATCACACCTTCCCTGATAAAATATAAACCAAACTTCCGCCTAACACCTGCATGCGTCTGAACCTTAATTTTATGGTTGATTAACAAAGCGGAAACAGCATAATAGCAAGCATAATAAAGGCGATTGATTGCAGTGCCCCAAAGTTCATTAGAGATATGCAAATTTACTTCTTCAAGAGTACTTTTAGCTTTGCTTAGGCTGTAATTAACTAACTCTCTTCTTTCACTATCAGTCATAATACAATCCCTTCTTTTTGAATACTCTCATAAAAGGGAGTAATCCTGTGTCTTGCTTCCCAATCATCTTTCGAAAAGACCATTGGGCTAATTATATGTCCCGTTTCAAATTCAATCTCGTATAGAGGGTATTTTACCTCTATCTCATTCTCAAAAGAAATCTTTTTTTTATCCAATAAGATTAAAACATCTATGTCTGAATTTGGATGAAAATCTCCACGAGCATATGATCCATATACAATTACAGTCGCATCAGGATATACTTTTTGGACAGCATTCTTAATCAATCTAATTATATTTCGAGCGACAATCATTCTGCAAATGTATTTATTTTTCCATTATATCTTGCAAATATATTGTTGATTTTCTCTCTTTACAATATGGAAAGCCTGCAAAATTGAAAATTATTGCTGAAACACTAAGAAATTACAATTCGCGTACCCCCGTTATCTACTCCCAACAATGTCGTTTGCGTAATGATCGCATCCTTTCCGGTATTTTCGACAAATTCCACTGCAGCCCGCACTTTGGGTTCCATACTACCGCGTCCGAATTGACCTTCGGCGAGATACTCTTTGGCTTGCATTACCGTCATTTTATCAATGGCTTTTTCTTGCGGAGTGCCGAAATTAATAAATACCTTGGGCACATCGGTCAAAATAAACAACTTATCCGCACCTATTTGTCTCGCCAAAAGAGAGGACGCCAAATCCTTGTCAATGACCGCTTCAATTCCTTCCACTTTTTTGCCTTCGGCATAAACTACGGGAATACCGCCACCACCCACGGTAATAACGATTTTTCCGTTACGCGCCATTTGTTCTATTGATTGCGTATTGCTGATTGCAATAGGACGGGGCGAAGCAACCACTTTGCGCCAACCGCCGCGATTTTTATCTTCTACATACAGGTCATTGGTGTCCTGCATCAAACGTTGTGCTTCCTCGGCTGAAAAATATGGACCGATAGGCTTTGTCGGAGTCTGAAAAGCGGGATCGTCTTTATTAACCAAGACTTGAGTTACCAAAGTGATAATGTCCGTGTGCATATCATATTTGGTAAAAATATTACGAAGTTGCTGTTCCAGAATATAGCCGATAAACCCCTGGGAATAAGCCACTAAAACATCCAAAGGCATGGTAGGCAATCCATTATTCCGGTGTCCTGCAATATCTGACAACAAAATGTTGCCCACTTGGGGACCATTTCCGTGTGTCAAAACAAGATGATAATCATTAATGATTAACTTCAACAAATTTTTAAGGGCTGTATTCGCATTTTGTTTCTGCTCATCAATAGTTCCTTTCTGACCACTCAACAAAAGGGCATTGCCTCCGAAAGCTACGACTGCTAATTTTTTCATTCTCAATAAATTTTACACTACAATTTCTTTTTTTCTCAGATTCTGTACCCCGGTAACGAGACCGTTCTTTCAGGATGCCTTTTCCGGCAAATGGACAAACTTTCCGGATACTTCCGGCGAAACGGGACAGCTATCATTACCGGTTCTCAAATCATTCACCAATATCATCAGAGAATTAAGGTCCGGGGACAATGGCTTACCATTGCCTCCCCCCTTTTTTCTTTGAGGCTGCGAAAATACTTTGTTTTTCATTACGGCAAAAAAATATTTTATAAAAATTATCCCTACCTTTGCACCCATGAAAAAGAAATATCCTAAGGTGGTGGGTCTCCGGATACTGTTGGTAGGGTGGCTACTATATCTCTTGCTGATAGGACCTTACAAATTAGTGATTACTATACAGGGAGTTCACAAACTGATAGAGGTTAAGGATACTTCTTCGGTTGTCAATGCCAAAGCCGTCAATTACAAGTCAGATTCTTCAGCCAAGTATGCTACGGCAAAAAACCACCCCCAATTAGAGGGCAAGGATATTAGCTTGAATGCGAAAGAACCTTCTTCCGGAACACGGGCTACAAACAATTTTGACATAAAAATTAATACGGAAAAAGACACTTCTCACCTTTTTCTGCTTTTATTGCTGATAAGCACCGGTTTGCACCTTGTATTGTTCAGCCCCCTGAAAAAATATTTCAAAGACCTGCGCAAGGGGAAACGTCCGGACCCCGCAAAACGGCTGAAATTGCAAAAAAATATTCATTCCTTGCCGCTTGTCCACACATTGATTTTTGCTCTGCCCTTCACCGGAGACAAAATCGAGGAACTCTATATGAAATATTCCCATACGACAAATTCAACATTGACCGGCTTATTGTATTCCCAACATTATATAGTAGTATCCGGCATAGCGGCATTTGTTACTATAATATTTGTATATCAATGGTTTAAATACAATGTACAGACAAAATATTTGGAATATATTATTCCCGAAGAAGAATTAATACACCGCGAAATCTCATTCTTCAAAGGAAAAATCAGAAATCGTCTCTGGACTTCTTCGCTAATGACGACATTTATCCCCATATTTATCGTTCTCATATACCTTATTATCAGTGCCTCTACCCTCCCCTCCTTATCTTCGGACGTAATGTCTCCGGATGTAAAAACAATCCTTTTCGGGAAAATGAGTAGTATCATAAGCGTTAATTCATACTCCGAAATACCTAAATGGAGTATCTATTATAATCTCCCGAATAGTTTGTTGATGGTATTCGGAATGATTAGCAGTATGATTATTTCATTCGTATATGTATATTTTTTCATCAAATGGACAACCAACAGAATCGTAGTCCCGATCCGGGATTTGCTAAACAATATGAAATTTGTGCAAGAAGGAGACTTCTCCCGCCAAACCTATATCCGTACGGACGACGAAATGGGCAAATTGACCGCCGGGCATAATGAGATGGTCGAAAAACTGGGAAATTACGTTAGCGACATCAAGGAACTGAACACTGCCTACCGCCGGTTTGTTCCGCAAGAATTTCTGGACTTCCTCGGAAAAGAAAAGTTTAGCGATATCCGTCTGGGCGACCAAGTCGAAAAGGAAATGACAATACTGTTTACGGATATTCGCGATTTTACGGCTATTTCCGAACGGATGACACCGCAAGAGAATTTCAGGTTTATCAATGATTACCTCAGCTTTATGGAGCCGGTAATCATCAAAAACAACGGATTTATCGATAAATATATCGGCGATGCCATCATGGCACTTTTCCCCGGCAATCCGGACAATGCCCTATTCGCAGCCATAGAAATGAGGAATGCTTTGCAAAAGTTTAATAATTTCAAAAAAGACATGAAAGATATTGATATGGGAATCGGAATTCATACCGGACGGCTGATGCTGGGCGTGATTGGAGGCAATAACCGGATGGACGGCACCGTTATCTCCGATGCCGTAAATCTGGCGGCAAGATTGGAAGGACTCACAAAAAAATATAATAAAGCTATTATCACGAGCCAAGAGACTATCGAAAAATTGAAATATAAAAATAAATTTAATTTCGAAGAAATAGGAATGGTGCACGTCAAAGGAAAGGAAATGGCTGTGAAAGTATTTGCCGTTGTACAAGAAAATTTGTGAAATTATGCAAAAACGAACTATAAAATTGAAACCGCATGTTGGATGATAAAAAATATGAAGAAGTAAAAAACATACTCTTGGAAAAATTAGATACAGAACTTAATCCCAAGTATTTATACCACTCCATCGATCATACTTTAGACGTGATTGACCGGGTAGAACACATCGGGAAATTGGAAAAGGTCTCCTCCCACGAATTGCTGCTATTGAAATTTGCGGCACTTTTTCATGATAGCGGTTTTTTGCGAACGTATGACGGACATGAAGAAGAATCGGTGCGTATTGCCGCAAGCTTTCTGGAAAATACGGAAGCTTCTCCGGAGGAAAAAAAACGATTGAAAGAACTCATTTTGGCTACGAAATTAGGCTATCAGCCGCAAAATATTTGGGAAAAGATTATTATAGATGCCGATCTCGATTATCTGGGCAGAGAGGATTTCCCTCTGATTAGTCAAAAACTCTTTCTTGAATGGAAAAATTTAGGTATCGTCCGTGATTTACAAGAATTTTACCACTTACAGATAGACTTCCTGGAGAAACACCAATATTATACGGTAAGCGCTCAAAGAATGCGAGAAGAGAAGAAAAAATATCATATAAAAAAACTAAAAGAATTAATATTGTCGGATAATTAAAAATTTTTATACCTTTGTGCCCGAAAAATGGCGAAAATATTATTGCAATTATGGAAAGAATGAATAATTTAATCTTAGTTCCCACGGACTTCTCGGAGGTCTGTCAAAATGCTGCTCGACAAGCTGCCAAAGCAGCGCATTTCTTTGGCTACAAAACGGTTTT
>WFZU01000277.1 GCA_015489405.1 Bacteroidales bacterium | reverse complement strand
GTCAAACATGCTTGCTCCGGACACTCCCGGCAGCAAGGCAAAAGCGTGCGGGATATCTATGCAATGGAGATAAGTCTCAATTTATCAATAAAATACCGTTAAGTATGGAAGCGTTTTTCTCTTGGTGGAATTAGACGTAAATGATATTCTTTTTTTGTTTATGTTTGCCCCTCAAAAATACAGATAAAATATGTCAATGGATTTTTCAGATATACGATATTATACAGATGCAGAATTTAGGGAAATCCGGATGAAGTTTGCTACCGAACCCGGGATTGTCGAGATGATGCAATATTTTTTCCCGCAAAAGAGTAGAGAGGAGGTCATCGAATTTTTTGAATCCTTGCAAACTTTACGCGAATTTCAAATGAAATTTGTGGTTCCCATAATAGCCAAGATTATTGCACAGACATCCGTGGAATTATCCTTTTCGGGGATGAATAATGTGGATATCAGCCAAACGCGTCTTTTTATTTCCAATCACCGCAATATTGTCTTGGATGCCGCCTTGATGAATTATGTTTTGTATCGTCATTTCGGCGAACAGTTTGTTACGACCGCCAATGCTATCGGGCACAATCTTTTGGTTAAACCCATTGTCAATTATCTGCTGCGTTCCAACAAAAGTTTTATTGTCAAACGCTCATTGAAAGCACAGGAAATGTTGTTGAGTTCGCAACAGCTTTCCGCCTATATCCGTCAGTTGATTACGACCGGCGAAAGTTCCGTCTGGATTGCCCAACGGGAAGGAAGAAGTAAGGACGGAAATGATGAAACGCAACCCGGACTGATTAAGATGTTGTCTATGTCCGGCGGCAAAGATTTTGTCGAAAATTTTGCACCCTTGAAAATATTACCCGTTTCTATCAGTTATGAAAAGGATCCTTGCATCGAAAATAAAGTGAATTACCTTGCTACGCTGGAAAGAGGGGAAAAATATGTGAAGAGCCCGAAGGAAGATTATCAAAGTATGTTGCGCGGTACGATGGGTCCGAAAGGACGGATTCACGTGCATTTCGGGGAAGAGATTACCGGGGAAAAATTGCAAGCGATAGACCCCTCCCTGCCGCTTAACAAAAAGGTCAAAGAATTAGCAAAGATTATTGATAGACAGATACATACAAACTACAAACTGTTTCCGATACATTATTTCTCGGCAGACATGTTGGAAAATTCCACCCGCTTCAAAGAGCATTACACGGCGGAAGAGAAAGCGAAATTTACACAAGAGATGGAGGATGTATTGCAGCGTTTGGGAGGCGATTACGAACTGCACAAACGTTTGTATCTGACTTCTTTTGCCAATCCTCTGTATAATGCGCTGAAATACCGTGAGGAGTAGGCAAGGTGCCGGAGCAACAGCCGGCAAAATTGGAAATATGCTACAAGGTAGAAAAAATGAAAAGACTTTTTCGGGGCATCAAAATCATACTGCCGGCGGCTATGGCACTGCTCCTCTCCTCGCTGCACGGACAGACATCCCTCGAAAAAAAATATGAGGTCTATCGTTCCCATTTTCACCGTCAATTTCTGGGAAAGACGACCGACCCGCATCAAGCCGGCAATTATCTGCCGGTAGAAACACACCGCTACGATGGCAAAGACAGTTATGTGGACGTAACCTGGTATATGGGAATGTATCTGGCGGTCTTGGCTACCGAATATCACCGGATGAATGCCGCTCACAAAACCAAGGCTGCAAAAGCCTCTCTGCAAGAAATACGCAATCTCCTGATAAGCATCAACCGGCTGGATTCCGTAGCGGAAACCTATTACGGGAAACCGCCTTCCATAAACGGGTTTTTTGTGCGACGCGACAACGGGAAAAAGACCGAACCGATGAGCCAGGATCAGGTCTGGGGGCTTTTGTACGGCTTTCGATTTATTATCGAATATGTGAAAGAAAAGGATATTGTGAACGAAAGCCGGGCAATAGCACGCCGTATCGTACAAGCGATGAATCCGGTCGTCAAAAAACGGGGAAAAAGGGAGAAACACGCCTGGATGATTATTGATCCCGAGAGGAAAACCGTTCAACCTAAAATTGATTTCTATTTTACCCGCTATGCCTTTGTGCGGAGTTTGGAAGTCATTTTGGGCGAAGAAGTGGATTTACCCAAGGGGAAGAACCTTTTTTCCAAGCTGATGTATCATCTCTCTCACGCTATGGCATATCATCATTTTCTTTTCCGGCAGGATAAAAATATGTTCAATTCGTACGGGATACTGGATTTGTACGTAATTTCCGACCCCGCCAAAGCGCTCCCGCTGACATTGCAAGTCGAAAAGATGATACACGCCTATTATCCGGTAGGTGTTTTTGCGCATTTTCCGCTTTCGGCTGCCTTGTTGTCAAAACAAAAATTAGCACATCCGGCTTCCTACTACAAACAAATATTGGAAGCAGCTCCTTCCTCCAATCCGGAATTTAAAACCCGCTCCGAACTGTGGAAACGTACCAACATTTTCGGGGCTTTCTGGCAGGATTACAACCGCGGCTACTACAATGGATTGGATTATATGCTGCTGTACAATTTGTACCGGATATATTTTTCACCGATGGAGGAAAACTCCGGTTTAAAGTAGAAAGTTACGCTTGTCAATTTTCTACATTTATCATTTCAATATTTTTGTACAGTATTGATATGCAATAAATTAAAGAAAAAATAAGTAAAATTTTTTGTTTTCATTAGCGAAAAATAATTAACTTTGTAGGTGATTTGTTGGACAAAAAATTATAAATTATGAAAACGTGGATTTTAGTCTTTGTATTTTTAGCAGGGATGTTTTTGAATGGAGTTGCCCAGACGGGTTTTTCCGGTGAAATATTGGTGGATACCACTCATGCAACAAAAGGTACCCTGGCAGCCGATATCGATAATGATGGAGATATGGATATACTTTCCGCCCATTTATGGCATGATAAGGTACTCTTGTATAAGAATGACGGGAATGGTAATTTCGATACGCTCCAATATATTGGAGCTTACTTTCCCGATGACGATATATCCGGTTTCTGTGTTGCCGACTTGGACAATGATGGAGATCAGGATGTGATTGCGGTGTATGCTAATGTAAGTTCATTTTATGCCTATATTGCTTGGTATATGAATATCGGCAATGATACTTTTGATGCTCCCCAATATATTGGCGGTGCAAATAGTCCGATATCAAGTATTCGTATTGTTGATATGGAAGGTGACGGGGATTTGGATGTCCTGGCTGCCTTGAAAGGAGATGAAAGAATAGTTTGGTATGACAATGATGGGAACGGGAATTTCGGGACTGAATATCACATAATAGATATTAATGCTGACGGTGTGATAAATCTCCGTTCTACTGATTTGGATAATGATGGAGATGCGGATGTGCTTGCCGTTTTCGGCGCAGACAATAAGATTGCCTGGTATGAAAATGACGGGAACGGAAATTTCGGTTCTCAACAAATTATTACTACCGGTGCAATTGGAGCATTAGATGTTTATGCTGCCGACCTGGACAATGATGGAGATGCGGATGTAATCTCCGCTTCCTACACTGATAATAAAATTGCTTGGTATGAAAATGACGGAAACGGAAATTTTGGAGCTCAACAGGTAATCACCAGCGGAGCATACGGAGCCAGCAGTGTCTATGCTGCCGATTTGGATAATGATGGCGATATGGATGTGCTTTCTGCCTCCAAAGGAGATCATAAAGTAGCTTGGTATGAAAATGACGGAAATGGAAATTTTGATGTGTACCCGATTGGTTCTACTAAACCTTACGGAACAGTATCGGTCTATGCTGCCGACCTTGATAATGATGGTGACGTGGATGTGCTTTCAAATAAAGTGGCTTGGTATAGAAATAATTATTACGGCTTCACTCAACCTGAAAATCAAACCGGATGTTCGAATACACAGCAGACATTTACCGTGTTGCCGGGTAATGCAGTTGCATTTCAATGGCAAATAAAAACCGGTGAAACCTATGAAGATTTGGTTGACGATAATCAATATTCGGGCAGCAACACGGCTACTCTTATCATTTCAAATATCAATATGGAAATGGATAATAATCATTACAGATGTATAGTAACGTTCGGCAATGATGCAAATGGAGTAAGCAATGATGCTGTACTCACCGTGCTGCCGGCACCGGTTACAGACAATATAATAGGAAATTCAAACCCCTCTCCATTTGATACTTGCACTTATGCGGTAAACTTGACGCCGGGGTCAACTTATGAATGGTCTGTGGTCGGAGGCGGTATCATAAATACAGATAATAATTTTGTGGATGTTCTTTGGGGAAATCAAGGATACGGAAGTTTATCCGTCATTGAAACGGCTTCAAACGGTTGCGCAGGGGAGCCTGTCGAGTTGCAAATCATAATTGACGTTCAGGAGATAGCCGGCAAATACCATATCCGTATTTTTCCAAATCCAAGCACGGGAAAACTTTTTATTTCGGGAGAAAAAATTCGGCATATCGAAATATTAAACCAAGAAGGCAAAAGCATTCAAAAGTTTCCTGTTCAACGGGATAATATCCGGTTGGACTTAAGTCAGTATGCCCGCGGTGTCTATTTCATTAAGTTTGATTTAAAAGATGAGGCTTTTACACGCAAAATAATCCTCAAATAAAAATGATGGGTTTGCTGCGGTTTCCGGCTTGATTTATCCGGCAATAGCTTTTGTTCGATAGAACTCATGGAATAGATGCGATTCTATTCTGTGTCTGTCTATAAAGTCAAGAGCTTGAGCTGGAATGTTCGAATTCGAGGCTTGTGAAGTTCTGAAAGCAAAGGAGTTGACTTTTGCCAATGTGTTACATTGAGCTTACCGGGATAACCGGTTTAAAAAAGAGCGTAACGAGGAAGACGGATATTATAGATGTACCTCTAATATCAACTTTATCTGCCGGACAGGCTTGTTTTTTGCAAAAATACCTATTCCCTTTCTGAACAAAAGAGAATGTGTGATAAACTACGGCACACTTGAAAAAACTCCTTTGTTTTCAAACCAAATATCGTTTTTATCTTTATTGTCCGATTGTCCGTCAAGATTGACATCACTTTGCAAATAGCCGGCTGTTCCGGATTCGGTATTCCAACTTCCGGTAATGTCTCCGGTATTGATGCTTCCGTCTGCATTCACATCTCCTCCATACATTGCGGCATAGCCGGAAATCTCTTTCTCTCCGGATTGGTACGCTTTATCTACGGATATTGAAAAGTCATAATGATAAATACCATCCGGTGATTCTATCAGAGGATGAGCTGATAATACCGGCAAATGATTACGGTGACGGATAAGTACGAATAAGGAGTCGTTTATTTCTCCGCTAAAATGTAATGTTGATAAGACATCCGTATTGGCAACAATGCCGTTTGATAACAACAGTGCAGCTTGTGAAGCAATTTTGTTAGCCGGGGAAATACTATCCGCTTCGCTTGCGTCATAGAGTTCCACCAAGACCCAATCAACAACATCTTCCAGAATTTCCGGTATAGTTTCCGTTCCGTCATAATTCCAAGGGCTTGTGTTGTAAGGCTGATTTAGAGGCACTAACGAGCCTAAACCGGTGTCCATACTATTTCCGTTAAACGCACCTTCAAGAAAAACTTTCAGGTTAAGCGAAATCTCCCGTCTGTTAACAAATATCTTTCTGGAACTCACTCCGTCCACCATACAATAATAGAGTCCGTCATAGTCCGAAGAAACATTGTTGCCAAGGTGAAGGGTGTTTGAATTTTCGCCCCAAAACAAAGGCGAATACGGGGAGATAGGCTCATCATTCAGAAACCATTGATAGGATGTTCCTGAAATGTCGGAAATAAATTTCATATCGGAATTGAAAGTAATGGCGGAGGGAAAATCAATATGCTGGTCGTCCGTTCCGGTAATGCTTGTGGAGGAGATTTGCCAGATACCGTTATTGGTAACATCCCCTTCCAAGTTCAAATAGGCGCTATAAACCTGATCTTTTACCACGCCGTTATTAGTCAAATTACCATGAACTGTAACAGTGCTTCCGGCATAAATGCTTTGAAGGGTATCGGTAACCAATATCTCCCCATACATATCGCAATTTCCCCAGGTCGTTTCCCCCAGCAATTCTGCATTTGAAACAGAGCTAGCCGAAATATCAGTATGGTTCAATTTTAGCATCCCGCCGGGAGTCTCACAATCGATGACCGCATTGACCATACCGGATGACGCAAAACTCATCATCATCCCGCCGGGGATAAGCAAAGTATCATTTTGCAGGTCTATTTGACAATTTTGGAAAGTTATATCACTTAAAAAATGTATCTTCCCGGAAGGTTTTAAACTGTAAAATCCCGAGCAAGAAAAGGAGGCGCTTGTCCCCTGGGATATGTATTGTTCTTCTGCTCCTTTCAGACTGAAATATTTGTTGGAAATCGTACCGTAATTTACAAAGTTGGCATACAAATCAATATTAAGCCATTGGTTGTAATCGCGCAAAGTTCCGTTGTTAATAAAAACCCCGGCAGCAATGGTTAGGGTATGGGTAGCCCAATCATTCTGAATGATGCCGTCATTCACAATCGTACCGTATGTGTCAACATTATCCCTGACATCTATAACTCCTCGAAAAGTGATATTCCGGAACGAAACGGAATTAAACCCGGGACCGCTTCCGTTATATTCTACTCCTTGTATTATGGACGCATTCCCTTCGCCCTCCACAACACAATCCTGCAAATATTGCTGCTTCATTTTCAATGTGTCGTTGGCAGATAAAAACAGCGTGTCGTTATTACATTTCAAAATTACATTCTCAAAACTTGCCATCGTATCAATATATACGTTCCCTGTGCCGGTATTTTCCAATGTTGCCATCATAAAACTGTTGTTATTCAATGTAGCAAGGTGATGGTCTGAGTTTCCGGTCAGATAAGTATAAACTCCCGCTTTCCATATCCCGTTGTTTGTAATATTTCCCCCGACATTAACGATAAAATGATACCAATAATCGACCGTGCCGTTATTCACAAAATCTCCAAGCACATAAAGGGTGTCATTATCACCGTAATTTTTGATAGTTCCGGTAGGATTTACCGTAATATTGTGGCAATGGGCATTATCCGAAGATACCGGTCCGTTGATGAATACATTGTCATAGGGACCGGGAACATATCCTCCGATCCAAGTGGACGTTTGTGACCATAGACCTCCGGTAGAAGTGGAAGTAATATCCGCTGAAAAGCCAAATGTCGAAACACCGGCAAAAACAAAAACAATTAATGCTTTTACAAAACTTACTTTTTTCATAATACTATAATTTTTTAATCATAATGCATCAATAAATAGAGTCTGTCTATAATATCCAATAACTGCGTTACGCTCATACTCAAAACTTCATTGACAAAAGTCAACTCCTTGCTTTTGAGTATTTCGCAAGCCTTGTTCTTGAACATTCTAGCTCAGACTCTTGACTTTATGGACAAGCTCTAAATACGAGAAATGTTTTATACAAAGTAATCTATATCCGTGCAATAGACATTTTAAATTGCTTTTCATAAATTTTCATGAAGGTAAAATCCAACAAATATGCTGCAAATATAATCTTTTTTGCAAAATATAAAATAAAAAAATATATAAATCGAGCTTGTCTATAATGTCCGACTTCTGCGTTACGCTCGTTCTGAAACCGGTCGTTTCGGCAAGCTCAACGCATCGCATTGACGTAAGTCAACTCCTTTGCTCTCAGC
>WFZU01000276.1 GCA_015489405.1 Bacteroidales bacterium | reverse complement strand
TTCTCAAAGGATAAAGATTTTCATTGTCAAAATAATCGTTCGTTTGGTCTGTCGAATCTCCGGCTTGAATAATAATATCCGAGGCATGGAGTTTTCGTTTGCAAGGACAGGGTTTATTTTCCGAACAAGACCAAAATCCGGTTAGAAAAATCAGCATAAATAACAACCTCCTTGATCTCACCTGTATAAACCGGTTCAGCAAATCCATCCCTACAAAACTTTCAACAATTCCCTTTCTCGCTCCCTCTTGTTCCGGGGAGAGACCAAAACATTTTATCTTATTTCGCATGCAGTTCTTTTAATTTTTTCTTAGCCAGTTTATGATCGGGATTAATTTCCAGACAACGTTTCAAATCCTTTTCGGCATTCTCTTTCTGATGTAATAATATTTTACAATACGCCCGGTTGTAATAGGCATTCGCATAATTGGGATTTATCTTAATGGCTTGGGTAAAATCATTGATAGCCTCCAAATATTTTTTATAGAAAACCAAATTGATATAACCTTTGTTATAGTAGGCTTTGTCAAAGCGGGGAAATTTCTTAATCAAGCGGTCGTAGGTTTGCATCGCTTTTTCATAGCGCCGGGTCTGTTGATAAAAATATCCAAGGCTATAATATACGGTAGGGTTTCCGGGATTGCTCCGGATAGCGTTTTCGTAATAGTCTATGGCGAGGTCATTTTTTTTGTCAGCAAACAAGAGCCCCAACTGTGCATTGGCTTCAAAATAATCATTATCTACTTTGAGCGCCTGTTGAAAATTTTGAATCCCGCGAATAGTATCGCCCATCTGTAACCATATCAACCCACGCAAATAATAAGAACGGGGGTTCAAGTCGTCCATTTTAATAACCCTGTCGATGAGTTTTACGGCTTCCTGACTTTTGTGGGCTAACAGATTCACTTCCGCCAAATTAAGAATAGCCGTAGCATTGTGATTGTCCAACTCAATGGCTTTCTGCAAGGCAAGCACTCCCTTGGCAAATTTATTTTCAGCGAAATACACCTTTGAGAGACTTACAAACAAATCCGAATTCAAGGAATCTAACCGGATAGCCTTCACAATATCCGGTTTGGCACTTTCAATGTCTCCCATTTCAATATATTTATCCCCACGCGCTTGCAGATACTTTGATTCTCCGGGATGTTTCGTTACCAAACGACTCAACGAATCAATAGCCGAAATCTTGGTTGCTTCCGGCTGCGTTTTCGTTTCATTACTTTTTTTCTCCGGAGAAGAAGAACATCCTCCGAGAAAAACCAAACCTAAAAGGAGCAAAAAAATATTCTTATTCATATCAATATCTTTTATCCGGCAATTAGCATTGACCGGGAAATAATTAACATATCCTTGGTAAAAAAAATAAGTGTACGGGATTCTAAAGCGCTATGCTATAAGGAACTTACGTATGCTACATAGTGTCTGTTTATAATGTTCGATTTGTTCATTAGCTTAATTGATTTAAAAGTTATTCACTGCGCTCGGTTCTTCGTTACGCTCGTTCTCAGACCGGGTATTCCGGCAGGCTCACTGCACTGCGTTGACAAAAGTCAATTCCTTTGCTTTCAGAAACTCGCAAGCCCTGCCTGTGCATACGGTAAATAGGCATGAACTCGAATATTCTGTATCAGTTCTTGACTTTATCGACAAACACTACATAAGCCATCCCACCGCTGCAATCCGCTACGATTTCTCTTGCAGCGCAGCGGCAACCTTCGCTTCCAATTCCTCCATCAACTCAACATTGTCCGAGAGGAGATTTTTCACGGCTTCTCTTCCTTGTCCCAGCTTTACATCTCCGTAGCTAAACCAGGAGCCGCTCTTTTTAATAATATTATACGCTACTCCGAGGTCGATTATTTCCCCGATTTTGGAGATGCCTTGTCCGTACATAATATCAAATTCGGTCGTACGGAAAGGGGGAGCGACCTTATTTTTTACGATTTTAACGCGCGTGCGGTTACCGATTACGTTGTCCGTATCTTTTATCTGACTCGAACGACGTACATCGACCCTAACGGAAGCATAAAATTTCAAAGCATTACCTCCGGTAGTCGTCTCCGGATTTCCGAACATCACTCCGATTTTTTCGCGCAATTGATTGATAAAAATCACGGTGGCACCGGTCTTGCTGATATTAGCAGTCATTTTCCGGAGTGCTTGGGACATCAAACGGGCGTGCAAACCCATTTTAGAATCGCCCATTTCGCCTTCCAATTCGCTCCTCGGCGTGAGAGCGGCGACACTATCCACGACAATGATATCCAGTGCGCCGGAACGGATTAGATTGTCCGTAATTTCAAGCGCCTGTTCTCCGTAATCGGGTTGAGAAATCAACAAGTTTTCGATATCAACTCCAAGCTTTGCAGCGTAAAAGCGATCGAATGCGTGTTCGGCATCAATGAACGCAGCGATACCGCCCTTTTTCTGCGCTTCGGCAATAGCATGCAGTGCCAACGTTGTTTTTCCGGATGATTCCGGACCGTAAATTTCAATGATCCTTCCACGCGGATAGCCCCCGACTCCCAGCGCATGGTCCAAGCCCAAAGAGCCGGACGGAATAACTTCAATATCATCGACCGGGTCATCTCCCAATTTCATAATTGTCCCTTTGCCGTAGGATTTTTCCAATTTATCCATCGTAAGTTGAAGAGATTTCAACTTTTCTTTTGCTATGTCTTTTTCTTGTTTTGCCATAATTCCTATTTTGATTCGTTACAACTGTCTAATATTTGTTTGCTGTGTTCCTTCGTTTTAACCTTTTTGAACACTTTTGCTATTTTTCCGTCTTCATCGATAATAAAGGTAGTACGATGCAAGCCGTCATATTCCCTGCCATACAATTTTTTGGGACCCCACACGCCATAAGCCTCGATAAGTTTTCTGTCCACATCCGGAATCAACGGATATTCCAAGCCGTATTTTTCCTTGAAACGCAATTGTTTCTGTGTGTTATCGGGACTCACACCAATAATTTCAAAACCACGCTTTTTCAAATCGCCGGAAAATTCCTGCAAATTTTTGGCTTCATTGGTACATCCGGGGGTCATCGCCTTTGGATAGAAAAACAATATCACCTTTTTACCTTGATATTCCGATAAGCGTACTTCATTTCCACTTTCATCAACCACCTGAAAATCAGGGGCTTTATCTCCTTCCTTTAAATGTGTCATAACAGCTATTTTATTTTTTTATTCTACGCATTTACTAAAGTAAGCCCAAGTAGAACTTGTCTATAATGTCCGACTTCTGCGTTACGCTCGTTCTGAAACCGGTTATTGACGTAAGTCAACTCCTTTGCTTTCAGAACTTCACAAGCCTTGAATTCGAACATTCCAACTCAAGCTCTTGACTTTATAGACAGACACTAAATATAAATGTTCACCGTTTTGATAAATTTTTATTCTTTATGCTACTCTTATTACGATTTACAAACAAATCAACGAAGAGAAGCATTTTTTCAATTCCGGCAAATGAAACGTTCATTTAACACTAACTCTTTACCGTATCACAAGCATAAGCCTAATGTTTTTTACAACCATATTTCCATGTCTTACGAGCGACAAAGGTAAGTAAAAAATATAAACCGGAAATAATATTTTGCACATCGAATTTCCAAAAACCAACAGATTTACCTTCCCCAAAATCAGGCGGGAAAAAATCTTTCTTCGTAGAATATTATTACTACGAACACGAGAAAAACTCTTGACCATAGTCTCATTTCGCCGGTTATCGTTTCCACATACCTTCCTCATTTCGGTAAAATATGTGTAATAACTTAACTGTTTTTCAATAG
>WFZU01000275.1 GCA_015489405.1 Bacteroidales bacterium | reverse complement strand
AAGGCAAACCGTATTTCAAAAATTCTATCATAAAGAGTATCAGACCTGTCGTCAAGACGGTAGCACCAATAATCAGTACAAAAAAGTGTACTTTTATTTCATTTTGGACGTCGCCGAAGACAAATCCCATTTTTCTTTCAAGATATACTTGGGCTACACCGGCGGCAGCAAATGCCGAAACCATAGTAAACATACCGATATTGGAAATCCAGAAGGCGGCACGTCCGCGGGCAGTGTTGTAGAATTTACGTCCGGTCAGATTGGGCATGGCATAAGTCATGATTGCCAACACAATCATGGCATAAGCACCCCAGAAAGCCAAGTGCCCGTGCATTGCCGTAACCAAGGTTCCGTGAGTGTATAAATTGGTTTGGGGAAGGGTATGAGCCAATCCCAATACACCGGCACCCAAGAAGGAAACAATAGCTGCTCCAAGCGTCCAATAGACTGCCATCGTGTTCGGATGTTTCTTTTCTCCTTTGCGGTACATGCTGAGAGCCCAAAGCGTCATCGCCAAGAAAGCCAAAGGCTCCATAGAAGAGAAGATACCTCCGATAATCAACCAGATTTTGTTTACTCCTATATAATAGTAGTGGTGTCCGGTTCCCAGAATACCGGAAAGGAAAGTCAGTCCGATGACGACATAAAGCCATTTTTCAATCACTTCGCGGTCCACCCCGGTCAGTTTGATTAACAGGAAGGCTAAGATACCGCCCATGATGAGTTCCCATACGCCTTCTACCCAAAGGTGAACTACCCACCAGCGGAAGAAAGAGTCTAACACTTGACTGTCAAATTGGATCATTCCGGGAAGATAAAACAAGGCTGCACCAACCAGTCCTCCAACGAGTACCAAAGAGGTGGTCGTTTTTTTCTTTCCTTTGATAATCGTCATAATAAGAATAACTAAGAAAACGACTACATCAAGGGCAACCAAAAAGTCCAATTCGTGAGGAATTTCGAGAAATTTACGTCCTTCCCAGAAATTAAAATGATAGCCTGCGAGAGCGGCAACTCCCACGACAACTAACGCAATAAGCTGAATGTAAGCCAATTTTACGTTCCAAAGCTCATTCTCCGATTCTTCGGGGATGATATAATAAGCAGCTCCCATAAAGCCGGAAATCAACCAGACTACCAGCGTATTCAGGTGAACGGTATGTGCCGTATTAAACGGAATGATAGAATGCAACCCGTCAAAACCGAGATGCGCAAAGCCCATAATGAAACCATAGGTCAATTGAATTGCCAGAAGCAACATGGAAAGGGCAAAAAACCAATAGGCAACTTTTTGTGATTTATATTTCATGATATATTGATTTTTTTAGTTTTTACTCATTTTATCTTTCGCCAGTGGAGATACCGTGTTGTCCACTTTTTCAAATCCGTTGAGATTGATATTGGAAATCCATTTAAAGAAAGCCAATACATCGTTCGCATCTTGTTCACTCATGCCGTAAGCAACCATTTTCCGGTGGCGGGGTTGCCAAGGAGTAGTGGACATCAAGACGGCTTTGATGAATGCATCATCACGCCGTTCAACAACGTTGGTGAGTTCCGGTGCATAATAAGCTCCTTCACCCATAATCGTATGGCAGCCCATACAATTGTTCTTCTCCCAAATGTACTTTCCACGAATGGCGGAAGCACTCAATTGATCCGAATGACTTTGGTCCTGTGCTTTGGAAAGAGAAAAGACCGTCAATCCTATAAAGATTAAGAATGTAACAGCTGTGCCTCCCATGAAGAACCACTTTGCTTGTTTTTTTGATAACATAACCTGTAATTTTTGTTTATACCTACTTCTTATTTCACAATAAAAGATTGTTTAATCTTTTTTTATGTTTGCAAAAATAAATGGATTTTCCATATAAAAAAGTTTTTTAGTTAATTTAAAAATGTTCTAAATTGTGTACCTTCGTTATGTTCTATCGAAATTTGGGAATTGACCGGCATTTTGTAGAAATAATTTTTGATTCTGTTGGTTTTGGCAAAATATTGACTGTGACGAAGTCTAAATATCGCAGGGAAAAACCTGATTTCTCCAAAAATACTCATTCAATCTTCCAACGTTTTTGCTGAAAAGCATGCTTGTTTTTATTGTTATAATATTCTGTTATACTGAATATTACAATTCTATGATGTAGTTTTGACACCATACAAATGAAGATATGATACAATAATGTTATACCGGAAAATCATCTGTTGATATGCAAGCCCGTACTTTTGCGAAAAAAGTTTTTACGAATGAGAAATCTAAGAATATCAGCCCTGCGAAAATACCGTCTCCCGGTTTTCTTTATGCTTATGGCTATGTATGCTCATTCGGCAACTTTCAATATAAGTGAAAGTATTTCAAGACTTCATCGCTACCGGCAAACCCATTCCGGTCAAAATAGAATCCTCAATGCTCTTCCGGGCATTTCTCTTTTCGCTTTGCAGAATGGAAGCCTGTTGGGTTCACTACCTGTGAAAGGGGAGGAGGTGCATACAACGTATCGAATTGTCAAAACAGTTCCCGGGAAAGGAATAATTCCCGGATATCAAAGCAAGACAAAAAAGATTATCCTTTATCATATGACTGTAGAGGCATTTTACAATGAGGAAAAAATATTCTTCTCTTCATATTCTGCTTTCAAACCTTATGACGAACCGGATGAAAGTTTGAATTTATTGACATTTATAGTGATAAACACTCCCCCACCTAAAATTAGTGTTTATTTTCCCCTCAAGAAGCAATGCTATAGCAAATTATTCTCCCAAAGTAAAGAACATATTTCATAGTGATTTACGATTATTTCTGTTATAGCATGCTTCTTTCCTCTTTTTTCTTTTAAATATCAATTTATTTGCTGTGTGGAAAGATTTAAGAGGGTATGGAAAAAGGGCTTTTTTCTCAAAACATTTAAAAAAAATATAACAATGAAAAAAATTACGATTTCTTTAACAGTGTTTATTCTGTTTACGTTTAACGTGATAGAAAATAGTTTATTGCGGGCGCAAAAGGTCGATATGGACGACATTATCGAGGTTGAGTTGGATTACGGGATGAAAGATGCCAAGGTGGAAACGCACGTATATCTGAATAGCGCATTATGGAACTTCGGGAATCAGTATTTAGGGCAGTATGCCAATGTGGGAAGTCCCATGACGGGGCATCCGCTATTTGTTAATTATAGCGGATATGTGAGTGTGTCGGGCTATATTTCAAAGACGGTTTTCGCCGAAGCGGAGTTTGAAATGTACAAAGGTCAAAAGGGACAGTTCAAAGTAACACGTCTGAGAGGAGTATGGTCTCCGAATGAAAGATTTCGCCTTACTCTGGGAAGGGACTTTCCGGCTATTGGAGTGCAAGATAAAATTTATTATCCTACCTCAAAATACCGCTTGATTGCCATGGCTCCCATGCTGTATTGGTCGGTCATGCACGCCACGGGTTGGTGGGATGCCGGCGTACACATGCATGGCGAATTTCCTCTGACAGGAGATGCCAAGTTGATGGCAGATTTATCGGTCATTAATGGTCCCGGAGATGAACATCAGAGTGATCCGGATTTCCTAACAAATCACATGAAACCCAATGCACAGGGGTATATGTACGAAAGTTTTCATAGTCATGCCCGTCAGCCTTGGGACAATAACAATTCTAAGCATATTGCTATACGGGGTTCATTGGTTCCGGTGAAAAACTTGGACATTGGAGGCTCCTATATGTTCGGGAAGTATGACCGGAATGACAAATACAGTGCTGACTATTTATTCGGGCATTTGCTGTATGGCGGCAAGCGATTGACTATTGCTGCCGAATACGGACAATTGATGGTGCAGGTGCCGGATTCTAACTTCTACGGACCGGCTCTTAACGGTGGATTTTATGATGCAAACAACAATGTTATCCCCAATCCGAATGCCTTGGATAATAGTGTAACACAATATTCATGGTATTTCTCCGCAGGTTATAAATTTCTTATGGATACTAAAATTAATTATATTGAGCCTGTGTTCAGATACGAGTTTTTGGATTCTTGGAAAGAAGATACTATGAATCGCGGCGACCGGCAGCTGTTTTGGGCAGGCTTGCGTTTCTCACCGGTAGATCACTGGGTATTCAAAGCTGCTTATCTGCACCAAGTGGAAACTTGGCAAGATCTTGATAATGATGGATTCGTCATTGAAACCGTGTTTGATTTTTAACGAAATGGATATTGTTACCGTGAAGCGGAGAGTGGTTTTTTATGTTTTCTTGTGAAAACAGTCTTTGCTCTCCGCTTAAATTTTCAACTTTAATATTGTGAAAATGAAATTTTTATTAATAAGCATACTGGGTATTTTCTTTGCCTCTAATGTGTTAGCTCAAAATGAGGAGGTTAACTCTACTACAAATCCCGGTGATTTGGAAAGCAAGATTGTCAAAATGCAAGACTCATTGCGACGACTTCAAGAAGCAAAGTTAATAGACGAGTATAAACTGGATTTGGGCAAAAAAAATACCGGAAAGATTATTCAAGAGACGTTTTTACGGAAATCTCCGGACCAAAATTCCGGAGTCTCCGAAAAGATTCCTGCCGGCACTCAAGTGGATGTCTTTAGTTTTCTCCCGGAAAAATCGTGCTGGGCTGTTCGATATGAAGGGAAGCTGGGCTTCGTAGGCGTGGAGTCTATTATGATTGTGAAATCCGGAAAGATGAAAGCCTCAAAATACGATGTTAAACCGAAATTGGTAAAATATTTCAAGCCTGCTTACCCTAAAGAAGCCATAAAAAAGGGAATAGAAGGAAAAGTTATTGTGAAAGTGTATATTGACAAACACGGGAACGTAGGAGATGCTGTCATATACAAAGGTATTCCCGAGCTAAATCAAGCTGCAAAAAAAACGGCTATGAAATATAAATTCAAACCTGCCAAATATAAAGGAAAGCCCGTGGGTGTTTGGGTTCCTTTGGGTATCAATTTTAAGTTGTGATTTGAAATCACTTGCGTGTAAAGAGCGGGAAGCTCAGGAAAGGTGGACAAGCGTTACGATGGAGATAAATAGCACCAAATAGAGGATGATGCTCGTTTTCCAAAAGGAATGGGCTTTTT
Organism: Bacteroidales bacterium; assembly: GCA_015489405.1. Lineage (GTDB taxonomy): Bacteria > Bacteroidota > Bacteroidia > Bacteroidales > S143-32 > S143-32. The sequence continues at coordinate 7,814 of WFZU01000275.1, read as the reverse complement.
TGACTTCCATAAAATTGAATGAAACAAGCAGAAATTTGATGCCCGAAAGGATGAGTATGAGCAGGGGTATCCACCACTGAGTACTGTCTTTCCGGGCAAAAAGTGCCGTAAAAAATGTTAGAATTATCAACAGTGCCAGGGTGAAAATATCTGTTTTGCGCATATTCATCGAATTTATAAGATTAGATACAAGGCGGGAAAGAGCAGCAGCCAAATCAAGTCGCACATATGCCAGAAAGTAGCACCGGCTTCCATATCTTCCCGGATTGCCGTCCGCTTGGAAAGCGAGCGATGCATAAAGGATAGGATGAACAATCCTACCAAAACGTGAATCACGTGAAAACCGGTCAGCAGCCAGTAGAATGTGAAAAAGGTATTGTAGCCCAAGGTATAGCCTTCCTCTATCTTTTCGTAGTATTCAAAGCCTTTGAGCGTCAAAAAAAGCAGTCCTCCCAAGGCTGCCAAACGCAGAAAGAAGGCGGCTTTGGGAAAGTCGTTCCGGTGAAAGCGGTGAATGCTGCTTGCCATGAAAAAACCGCTCGTCAATAGAAAAACGGTATTGGTAGCGCCGAAATTGACATTCAATATCTCCCGCGAACGGTGATAAAGTTCCGGATCTTCACGGCTGAACACCATCAATACAATCAGGGCAATGCCAAAGGTAAGTATCTCCAACAGTATCAATATCCACAGCAATATTCCCCCCGGGGGGTAATAAATGTTTTTGTAATCTATTGTCTTTTCTTCTGTCATCAATGCAATCTGATAAATGAACAACTGTTAACAAATAAAAGAGCCTTTTTGTTCACATTTTTTCTTTTCCGTCTCTATTGGTGTTTGATTTTTTCATACAGTTTCACGAGCGATTCCAGCAATTCGACAGGAGTCGTAAGTATCTGATAATGATTTACTCCGAACATTTGCGGCAGGTAATATTTGGCTTCCGCCTCGATTGCCAGGGCATAGGAGTGGATATTGTTTTGGCGCAGTTCGCGCAGGGCTTGTTTGACATCCTGAATCCCGTATTTCCCCTCGTAGCGGTCGTAGTCATTGGGTTTTCCGTCGGAAATAAGGATTAGCCATTTGTTTTTGCTTTGCCGTTGGCGCAAGAGGCTGCCGGAATGGCGCAGGGCGGCTCCTATTCGCGTATAGCCTTGCGGGTCGACACTTCCTATTTTGTCTTTGGCAAGCGACCAATTTTCATCGAAACCTTTCAGCGTGATATAGGTTGAATAATTGCGTGTCTTGGAAAAAAAAGCATGAATGGAAAAATCCACATTAAACTCCTGTAATATTTCCCCGAACAGGATGGAGACTTTTTTTTCAACATCGATGACACGGTTCCCGTTGGCGTAGCCATCGCTGGAAAGACTTACGTCCAACAGCAACATAATAGAGATATCTTTTTCTAATTTACGCTTGGAAAGATAAATCTTTTCGGAAGGGGTACGTCCGGCATAAGTATCAATAAAGAAGTCGGTAACAGCATCAATATCAATGTTTTCTCCTTGTGTTTGACGTTTTAATTCTTGGTATCTGTTATTAAGGTTTGCCAACATTTTGCGTAAGACATTCAATGTGGTTGCGTGTTCTTGCAGGCATTGTTTGTAGTATGCCGGGTCTTTTTGGATGATGCTTTTGGGAAAAACTTTACAAAAGTCCTTTTTATATTTCCGCTTTGCGAAATCCCATTCGTCATAGAGGAGATAATGTTGTTTGGTCTTTTTCTCGCGGCTTTCGGCGACAGTGATATTTTCAACAAATTCGGCTTGATAAATCGAGTGTGTGTCGTCGTCCACGCGTACCGTGTGGCTCATCGTCAGTTCATCGAGTGCGTTTTGGTGTTCTTCCAGCTCGTCATCTCCGTCGAAATCTTTCCAAATACCTCCCTGGTGTTCTTCGAGGGTCTCAATCTTTTCATAATAATTGTGTACGACCTGGTCTTGCTGTTGTTTCTTGTCCACTTGTTGCGTTTTCACTTCTTCCACAGGATTGGCTTGCAAGATGGTCTCTATCTCGTCGTGAATGGCTTTTTTTACTTTTTCGTTGAAATGATTGAGCTGTTCGTCATTTTGTTCACCTTTGTTCAACATCCATTTTCCGTATAGCATCGAAAGGCTGTCGCCGGCTTTATGCTGCTCTTCGTTTTGCAGCCTAATAAAAAGTTTATCGTGTATTTCCCGCATCACCGGAAATTCGGCAAATAATATGTCCAATACCGGTTTGGCGTATTGTTGAGCTTGGCGGCGGGAATCTTCGAGGGAGTGTTCTTGTCCGTCTTGCCAGTTGAGATTTAGCCGCTGCTGGATGCAAAGAAAGAGGGTGCGAAACAGGTAGAAATTAAAATTGTCCCGGGGGTCTTCCATAGCGGCAAAATAGACCGGCAAAAAGAAATTGTCATCGCGATAGCCGCCTTCTTTTTGAGCCGGAAAAATCATAACGGGTCTGCCGGTGATGGCTCTCGCCACAATACTGAGGCGGGCTTTCAAGTCCCGGAGGTGGATGCTGCGCTCATCTTGGGCGGCAGCTTTCCGCTTTTTGTTTTTCCAATAATTGGAAAACAGTCCGAAAATATATTCATCCAATCCCATAGGCGTCGTCTGACAATGTGTTTAAATCAGCAAATCCGTCAAGTCGCGCAGGGCTTGCAAAATCTCGTACTCGTCGCTTAGCGGTTCGACGACAGCTACGTGTACGGCGAGCCGTTTGGGCAGTCCGCTACGAATCAGGTGGGCGGCATCGACGAGGAGGCGCGTGGAGACGGTCTCAGTCAATCCCAAGTCGGTAAGATTGCGTATCTTAGCGGCAATAGTAACCAATTTTTTAGCAATATCCTTACTTATTCCGGTCTCTTGGACGAGGATTTCCTGCTCCACAGGTGCTTCCGGATAAGAAAAACTCATGGCGATGAAACGCTGTTTCGTGGAAGGTTTCAGCTCTTTGAAACCACGCTGATAGCCCGGATTAAAAGAGGCGACAAGCATAAAACCGGGATGGGCTTTAATGGTTTCACCCAGTTTGTCGATATAAAGTTCGCGCCGGTGGTCGGTGAGCGGGTGGATTGCTACAATCACATCCGGACGGGCTTCGGCAATTTCGTCCAAATAGATGATAAATCCCTCTTTCACGGCTTTGGTCAGCGGTCCGTCCAACCAGACGGTTTCTTTCCCTTTGATGATGTAACGCCCTACCAAATCGGTGGATGAAGTCTCTTCATTGCAAGCGATAGTGAGCATTTTTTTGCCCAAACGGGCTGCCATATACTCCACAAAACGTGATTTGCCGGTACCGGTAGGACCTTTTAACAGGAAAGGGAGCTTATTTTCGTATGTCTTTTCAAAAACAGCGACTTCTTTCCCCACTTCGTGGTAATAGGGTGTCTTTTTCATACCATAAAAGATTATATTGTCTTTATTTTTACCTGCAAAGGTACGTTTAAAAACAATTGCTCTGCAAAATTTGAGGTTTTTGGTTTTATTTTTTTACCGGAGCAAAGAGAGAAAAATATTTTTCAGTCTTCAATAGCTTCGATTTTCTTTTCCAAATCCTGTACAATAGTACTTCGTTGGTTCACTTCCAAGTCCTGTTGCAACATTTGTGATTTAACGGTGAGAATCTCTTTTGCCAGTTTCTCGATTTTGATATTATCGGAGATATTTTCTTTGGAATATTTCTCTATGTTTTTGTCAATCTTCTTTTTCTCTTTTTTCAGCATTTTGAGCTGTTTCTTTCCTATTTCATAGAGTTCTTTATCGTCTCTGACGTTGACCAGGGCATCTTTTTTTTCTTCGATTTGTTTGATGATACGTTTTTCGTCATTCTCCAAGCCTTGCAATTCTGTCAGATTGTTTTTTACGCGCAGTTCCAAACTCATTTTTTGTTTGAGGAGGGATTCGTGGTTGCGTTCCAGCTTGTTTTGCTTGTCTTTCGCAATGCGGAATTTACTTTTGGCTTTGAAAAGATTTTGTTTGAGGAGGGATAAATATTCTTGCTTTGCAAATTTGAGCATCAGGTTTTTGATGCCGTAGTTAATTTTTTCGTCTTCAATACTCTGCGTTTTGAAGGGGGAGAAAAAACTGCTGTCAATCTCAAAAACGGCAATTATTTTGACTACATTTTCGCTCGGTTTTACCAGTAGCGAATAGATATTTATCCGTTTGTCGGAAATATCTTTGATTTTGGCATTCTTGATTTGAATCTCATTGGATTCATTTTTGGCAGGAGTGGCGGTGGTACGCGAAAATTTCTTTATCCAGTCGTGCTCGGTTTTGCTGAGCGTAACTTCGGGAATATAAACGATATAGGCGACTTGCATACCGGCGGACATTTGGATGCTGTCGTTTTCAATCCGGATAATATTTTCTTGGGCGTATAGACGTATGCTTGCGATGCATAAGAAAACTATGATAGTGAGAGTCCTCATCCTCTGTAAAATTTTTGCAAAGGTAGGTATTTTTTTAATGCGGAAAGTTTTCCGGTTATTATCCTTGCAGCTACAACTATTTTCTACGACAAATCCAAACTGCCGGAATCAACGGATTAAGGGTTGCCGCCGGACTTCCGGAATCTGCCATTGTTGCTTCTAATGCAATGCTATCCGTTTTCCTCCACCGGCACACCTTCCTTGCTCCAACCTCTGATGGCATAATAGCGTTGGATAAGATCGCGATAAAATTCACGGTCAATCACTTTGCCTTCCATAAAACCGGCTAATGATTTTTCGGTAAAAAAGCGGTCGGGGATTTTGTCGTCTTTGTGGCTTCTTCCGTTGCGGAGGTTGTAGATACGCGAGAGCCGGTCAATGTCGCCGCCTATTTTGAGCAAATCCTCTCCGGTGTAGTCGCTATCGATAGCCGCATTCAACAATTCGGCGAGCTGGTCCAGATTGAGAGGCACAAAGTCGCAGATTACCAGGCTGTTGCGAATATTGGTGGTATCCAGTCCGTCCGCTACGGCTTGGGGAATATCGTCTATGGTAAAGTCCGGTCCCATTTCGGTCTCCGGCATCCAGAGGCGTGTATGGCTGGCGAAATCCGCCACCCCGAAAATGATTGCTTGTGTCAATGAGCCTTTGGGGTTGATGCCCGAAAGTTCCATCCCGTAGGTATTGATAGCGAAAGCCTCACTGCCTTTTCCTATTTTCTGTGCTGCCACTTTGGTACCGTCGGCAAAAATATCCCCAACGCCTTCGCGGTAAGCCATCTTAAATAGCATTTCCCGTTGTGCTACGGCATCTCCCCACCGGAGTTCAAAGCCTTCCCACGCATCAAGCAGACCTTTCTCAAAAACTTCCATCGCAAAAGCAATGGTGATGCCGGCGCTGATGGTATCCATCCCCAGGTCATTGCATATTTCATTTGCCCAGGCAATATCTTTGATGTTGTTCACCAAATTGTCCGAACCGAGAAAAGCCGTAGTCTCATATTCCGGACCTTCGATGCGGTGGTCATCCCATTTTGCCCATTTCGAGCAGCGGATACCACAATTGTAGCAACTGGTGTCCACCCAATTGAGTTCTTCGCGTGCGGCTTCCGAGTTGATTTTGTACCAATCCTCAAAATGTACCAATTGGTGGTTTTTGGTTGGTAGATAGCCCAGTTCCTGTCCGCTGGCGACACATTTCATCGTGCCTTTTTTGCGGCGGTAGAGGACGCCCGGGTCTGCCAGAATATTTTTGGTGAGCCGTTTGTTGACTTCGTTGAAGCGTCCGGTACGGTATTCTATTTTATATTTTCCGTCTGCGACAATGGCTTTCAGGTTCTTGCTGCCCATCACGGCGCCGGCGCCTCCGCGTCCGTATTGGCGGTGTTTGTCCACGCCGATACAAGCGATGCGGCTGAGGTTTTCTCCGGCTGGTCCGATCGTGGCGACACGCGGATTTTTCCCTTCGGGTTTGTGTCTTTCCGTGAGGAGGTCAGTCGTCTCAAAAATACCTTTCCCCCAAAGGTCGCCGGCCTCCTTGATTTCCGCTTTTTCGTCTGTAATATACAGATATACAGGTGTTTCAGATTTTCCGGTAATAATCATATAATCCAAACCGGCGGCTTTGAGGCGGGGTCCGAAATTGCCGCCGACGTGGGTATCCAAGGCTCCGTTGGTGAGCGGCGATTTTGTAACCAAAGTACTGCGGGCACTGGTCTGAACCTTGGTGCCGGTGAAAGGTCCGTTGACGAATATCAGCGGATTTTCCGGACCGAAAGCATCCGGTCGCGGGGCAATCTTGTTGAGAATAGCGAAGCCTAAACCCTTGCCGCCAATGTATTTCTTGACCAATTCTTTGTCCGTATCCCTTCGTTCGATAGTCCGGTCTGTCAGGTTTATATGTAAATATTTTCCGGTGTAAGCCATATTTCTTTCCGTTTTTTTTGTGAATCTACGATATTTTCAAAATCTTCCGTTGCGTTCCGCTTTTTTCCGGCATCGCCGGCAAACCATATCTTAATATCCCTTGTGAATACGCAAGAGGTCTGTCAGTATGGAGAATCCCGTCTCTATTTTTCCGGCTCCGGGACCGACAATGGTTACATCTTGTACCAAATCCGTGGAGAAAGTCAAGGCATTGGTAGCCCCCATCACGCCTGCCAAGGGGTGGGAGAGGTCTATCATCATCGGTTTTACGTAGGCTTCGATGCTGCCGTCATCTTTCAGTTCGACACTGCCGATGAGTTTCCATCGTTTGTTTTGTTTTTGCGCTTCGGCGATATCTCCGGGCGTGATTTTAGTGATGCCTTCCACGCTGACATCGGAGATACGGATGCCGGCACCCATAACGATATTTGCCAGAATAGTAACTTTGGCACGCGCATCATAACCTTCTACATCTCCGGTCGGGTCTGCCTCCGCATAGCCGAGTTTTTGCGCTTTGGCAAGCACCTCCTCGTAAGCCATTCCCTTTTCCATTTCACTCAACATATAATTGGTCGTTCCGTTGAGGATGCCGTAGGCTTTGCGGATGGTATTTCCCGCCAGGGGACCGTCCGCCAGATTGAGCGTAGGCGTGCCTGCCATGACCGTGCCTTCAATGAGAAAACGGGCATTGTGGGTTTTGGCAAGCGCCATCATTTCGTCATAATAGAGCGCTGCCGGACCTTTGTTGCTGGTAACGATATTTTTCCCCGCACGCAAAGCGGTACGAACGTGTTCTACTGCCGGACCTCCCGTTTCGAGGTCGGTATAAGTCAACTCACACCAAGTCGTAACATTGCTCTGTGCAATCAATTCGAGCGTAGAGAGGGAGACCAAATCACGGGTAAATTTTTCTTTGTTTTCTGCCTGCTTCAAGAGCAAATCCATGTCCAAGCCGTCTTCGTTATAGACATTGCCATAGGCGAAATCCGCCACGGCAACAATCTTGTATTCAAAGCCGTAGCGTTCTTTTAAATAGTCTTTTTTGTCTCTTAAAATCTCGGTAATCCCTCTTCCGACGGTACCAAATCCTATCAATCCTATCTTGTGTATCATTTTCGTATGTTTTTTTTATTGAGCCACAAAGGTACAACTATTTTTTTTGTGGGATATTTTTTTTCGGAAGAGGCGGAAAATTGTATTGGCCTCCGGATGAAAAGGGAAAAAGATTTTTTTTTGAATTAAAGAGATTTTTGATACTTTTGCTGCGAAGGTGGTGAAGAAGTAGCTTGTCAGAGCAATAAAAGATTACAGCCCCGGATATCGCTGTGGTCGAAGCGTCCGAGTACTTCGAAAGCTCCGCCCGGGAGACTCCTGCCGATATCTTGCGTGGCAATAAAAGAACAGGAATAGACATTGGCGAGGTCTATCACATTGATGCCACCTTGTCGGGAAGCTGTGGTAAGTTG
>WFZU01000274.1 GCA_015489405.1 Bacteroidales bacterium | reverse complement strand
ATGATTTGGGCGTATGGATTGACTGGAATCAGGATGGAGACTTTGATGATGCCGGTGAAAATGTAGTTTGTGATGTCAATAATGGAGGACAGGGTACCTTTACCATTAGTGTCCCTGCAACCGCCACCCTTGGTTCAACCCGGATGAGAGTACGAATAAAATATTCGGGAAGTGATTGTGGTAATACTTGTGGATCAACTTCTTACGGAGAGGTTGAAGATTATTCTGTAAACGTTATTTCATCCGGACCGGCTAATGATTTATGTTCTGGAGCTACGGCAATCAATGAAGTAACGGATTTGGCATTTGACACGGGTTCGGCTACGGCAAGCGGTACGACACCGAGTTGTGGTGGAAGTTCGGCACCGGTTGATTTGTGGTATGCTTATACGGCTACTTTCAGCGGAGATGCGATGTTTGATTTGTGTGGAAGTAGCTTTGATACGAGATTGGCAATTTATGACGCCTGCGGCGGAACGGAGTTAGCATGTAATGATGATGATGGTCCGGAATGTTCCGGTACGACATCCAGCATTCAAATGACGGTTACCTCCGGTACAACCTATTATGTTCAAGTAGGAGGTTATGGCACAGCAACCGGCACCGGTGATTTGACGATTAGACATATCTTTAATGATGATTGTGCTTCCGCAACGGCGATCAATGAAGTAACGGATTTGGCATTCGATACGGGTTCGGCTACGGCAAGCGGCACGACACCGAGTTGTGGTGGAAGCACGGCACCGGTCGATTTGTGGTATGCCTATACACCGACAACTTCCGGTAATGCTGTTATAGACCTTTGTGGCAGCGGCTTCGATACACGTTTGGCAGTTTATGATGCTTGTGGCGGTGCAGAACTTGCTTGTAATGATGATGCATGTGGATTGCAATCCAGTCTTACCGTGACCGTAACAAGTGGAACGACCTATTATATTCAAGTAGGTGGTTATAATGGTGCTACCGGATCCGGGGATTTAAGTATTCACTTTGAGGACACTTGGACAGGGGCTACTTCCTCTGATTGGAATGATGGAACGAACTGGAATTCGGGGTATGTACCCTCTGAAATTGTGGATGTTACTATTCCGGGAGGAGTAACTAATTATCCGGTATTAAATAGTGGTAATTTTACCGTTAATAATGCATCGGGAACATACAAGTGTAAATCGCTAACTATTGAGAACGGTGGACAGTTGGAAGTTTATCATTCCAATGATATGTTAGTGTATGGTGATGTTACCATAGCATCGGGAGCGACCTTGCTTTTGGGCGACGATTTGGATGTCAAGTCCGGCGGTAATTTGGTCATATCCGGTGGTACCGTGAGCAATAATTACAATACCGGACATTACGGAGATATTTACTTTAGAGACGGCTCCACGGGATCAATGAACGGAGGTACTCTTACTGCTTATGATCAATTGGAGTTTTATAATACTTCGTTCTCAGCTACGGGTGGAGAAATTCATTGTGGTGGAACAAATGATGAGACCAGCATTGTGGTGCAATCGGCGGCTGCAAATTTGTATGACTTTGTGGTTGATGCGAATTGTAAAGCTGCCTTGACCTCTTATTCCAATAATACTCTTCAAGTACATAATTTTATGGCAAATTCCGGAAGCGGCTTTACGATTGCCTCCGGCAAAGCGGTTCAAGTAAACGGTGATGCAACATTTGTAGCGGATGCCGCCGGGCTTGCCTCTCTTATCGAAGAAGGTAGTTTTAATGTAAGTGGTAATTTGGATTATCAACAGTACTTGACAGCCGATGCATGGCATCAGGTTTCCCCGGTTACCACGCCTGCTACTACGGGAATATACACCGATATTTACTTGTATAGTTGGAGTGAACCGGACAGTCTGTATTCTTGGCACTCGGTAGTCTATGATCCGTTGAATTTGGGTGAAGGTTACTTTGTTTGGAGTCCCGGAAGTGCCCGTACGGTTCATTACGATGCAGGGTTTAATACATCGGATGTTGCGAAAAACCTCTCCTATACTCCTTCAAGCTATTACAGTACCACTACTGCAGGATACAATCTTGTGGGTAATCCATTCCCGTCTTATTTGAATCACACGAATAGCTGGACTACGACGAATGTAGATGCTACCATTTATATTTGGAATAGCAGCACCGGCAACTATATTACAATGAACCCGAATATCAGCGGAACGGATTCAATCATTCCTCCGGGACAAGGTTTCTTTATGAAAGCTAATGCGGCAGGAGCCTCTGTTACGATTCCGGCTTCCGAACGGACACAGAACAAGAATACTTCTTTCTACAAAGGAGACGTAGGTTTGTATCTGACTTTAAAGATTGAAGGTAATGGTTCGGAGGACAGAATTATGCTGATACCTAATCCGGAGGCTACGTATGGTTTTGATAATGAGTATGATGCTTATGACTTAAAAGGAGCAGAGGCAGCACCACAACTCTATATGCCTGTTAATGGTATTGAATATAGTGTGAATGTCGTTCCGGAAATATTGGAGAGCGATGTGTATCCGGTAGCCTTGCAGGTCGGCAAAACCAATCAATATAAGATTAGCCTGCTGAATTCGGAGCTGAGTGAGGAGTTTGGCAAAATCCTGCTGGAAGATTTGCAAACACAGACTATCGTAGATTTGAAAAAGACGGATTATATGTTCGTTGCAAACAAAAATGATCTACCGCATCGCTTCAATTTACGTTTTGCATATCCGGAAGGAGTATCGACGGATGTTACCGGTTTTGTCAATGTGTATAGTTTACGAAAGGCTATCTATGTACAAAGCGATATACATGAAGGGGAAATCAAAGTGTTTGATATGCTTGGACAGTTGGTAGCCGAAAAGACCATCGGTAATCGTATTGAAAAGATTGAAATGCCGCATGCAGCCGGCTATTATATGGTTGAAGTAAGTAATCAAAAGAAGATGTTGACACGTAAAGTTTATATTAAATAGTGTCTGTCCATAAAGTCAAGAGTCCGAGCTAGAATGTTCGAATTTAAGGCTTGTGAAGTTCTGAAAGCAAAGGAGTTGACTCACGTCAATGACTGGTTCCAGAACGAGCGTAACGCAGAAGTCGGACATTATAGACGGACTCGAAATAGAGTCTGGATAAAAAGAGAATTAAACCGGAAATAATTTGACAAACACCTCCTACTCGTATCGGGTAGGAGGTGTTTTTTTGGGGTGATTTTTTGCGCCGGAGCATTGTTCGTATTTTCCACGGGAAATAATCATCCCTGTGTAATAGATGAAAAGGCGAATGTTTTGTATGTGACTATGTACAAGAAGGGAACAATTATTTTGAATGAGTATATTTTAGAATTATAGCTTTTTTGTGTAAAAATATTAGATAATTTCGCCGCCTAAAAATAACAATAAAAATAGAGATTATGGCAGTAAAACATGTTTATTTCTTTGGAAATGGAAAAGCCGATGGAAGATCGGATATGAAAGAATTACTGGGAGGAAAAGGAGCTAATTTAGCGGAGATGAATCTGATTGGAGTTCCCGTACCTGCGGGATTTACCATTACGACAGAAGTCTGTGCGATATACAATAAGGAAGGGGAAGCCTACGGGCAGCGTGTGATTAAAGATGAAGTGGAAGCCAATATGGCGAAAGTGGAAGAAGTTATGGGTGCCAAATTCGGTGGCGTGGACAACCCTTTGTTGGTTTCCGTTCGCTCGGGGGCGAGAGCGTCTATGCCGGGAATGATGGATACCGTACTCAATTTGGGGCTCAATGATGAAGTCGTCGAAGGTATTGCCAAGAAATCAGGAAATCCCCGTTTCGCTTGGGATTCCTACCGTCGTTTTGTACAAATGTACGGTGATGTGGTCTTGGATATGAAACCCAAAACCAAACAAGATGCCGATCCTTTCGAGGAGATTATGGAAGAATTGAAAAAAGAGAAAGGGGTAAAATTGGATACGGAGCTTGATGTTGAAGATTTGAAAGTATTGACGGCAAAATTTAAAGCAGCTATCAAAGAAGGTACCGGACACGATTTTCCGACCGATCCATGGGAACAATTATGGGGTGCTGTCAATGCCGTATTCAACAGCTGGATGAATGAGCGTGCTATCCGCTATCGTAAGATGGAAGGTATTCCCGAAGAATGGGGCACCGCTGTCAACGTACAAGCGATGGTCTATGGTAATATGGGAGACAACAGTGGTACCGGTGTTGCTTTTACAAGGGATGCCGCTACAGGCGAAAATATTTTTAACGGAGAGTATTTGGTCAATGCGCAAGGAGAAGATGTCGTTGCCGGTATCCGTACTCCGCAACAAATTACGCTGGAAGGTTCCAGACGTTGGGCTAAATTGGCAAATATTTCCGAAGAAGAAAGAGCTGCAAAATATCCTTCCCTGGAAGAGTATATGCCGGATGTGTATGCCGAATTATTTGCTACGCAAGAAAAACTGGAAGACCATTATAAAGATATGCAAGACCTTGAATTTACGATACAAGATGGTAAATTATGGTTGTTGCAAACCCGTACCGGGAAAAGGACTGCCGCTGCCATGGTTAAAATGGCGGTAGATATGTTGGAAGAAGGAATGATAGACGAAAAAACTGCCTTGTTAAGACAAAGTCCGGACAAGTTGGACGAACTCTTACACCCTGTTTTTGATAAGGATGCGGAAGCCAAAGCAGTGGAAATTGCAAATGGTTTGCCGGCTTCGCCGGGAGCAGCACAAGGAAGGATTGTCTTTTTTGCCGATGATGCCGACGAATGGGCTAAAAAGGGAGAAAAAGTGATTTTGGTTCGCACGGAGACCTCTCCCGAAGACCTTAAAGGAATGGAAGCTGCCGAAGGTATTTTGACCGCCCGCGGCGGAATGACTTCTCACGCAGCTGTGGTCGCCCGGGGAATGGGAAAATGTTGTGTGTCCGGTGTCGGTGAATTGAAAGTAAATTACCAAAAACGGGAATTCGTTGTGAATGGCAAAACCTTCAAAGAGGGAGACTGGATTTCCATGAATGGTTCTAACGGAAAGGTTTATGAAGGACGTATCGCCACTACGGATGCGGATATGAGCGGTAATTTCGGGAAAATAATGCAGTTGGCAGATAAATATTCACGGATGTATGTACGCACCAACGCAGATACGCCTCATGATGCGCAAGTAGCCCGCAATTTCGGCGCCAAAGGTATCGGACTTTGCCGGACCGAACACATGTTTTTCGGAGGAGATAAGATCCTCGCTGTACGCGAAATGATTTTAGCAGATGATGAAGCCGGTAGAAGAGCCGCTTTGGATAAATTGCTTCCTATCCAACGCGAAGACTTTGAGGGTATCTTTGAAGCTATGCATGATCTTCCCGTTACCGTACGCTTGTTGGATCCTCCTTTGCACGAATTTTTGCCTCATGAGGATGAAAATCAACAAGAAATGGCTGACGAAATGGGTATCACTTTGAAAGAAGTGAAAGAAAAGGTCGAGGCATTGCATGAATTTAATCCTATGTTGGGTCATCGCGGTTGCCGTCTCGGAAATACCTATCCGGAGATTACAGAGATGCAAACCAGGGCTATCATAGAAGCTGCATTAAACCTTAAAGATAGGGGAATCACGGCTAAACCCGAGATCATGATTCCATTGGTCGGAACATCTAAAGAATTTGAATATCAAGAAAAGATCGTTCGCGACACGGCAGCAAAAGTTTTTGAAGAAAGAGGCGATAAAATTGACTTTTTGGTAGGAACGATGATTGAAATTCCGAGAGCTGCTTTGACGGCTGACCAAATTGCTAAACATGCCGAGTTTTTCTCTTTTGGAACGAATGATTTGACACAAATGACTTTCGGCTACTCCCGCGATGATACGGCTGAAATAATTGATATATACAAAGAAAAGAAGATTCTGCCTAATGATCCTTTCCAAGTATTGGATAGGGAAGGAGTAGGTCAATTGGTTCGAATGGCTTGTGAAAAAGGTAAACAATCACGTCCGGATATTAAACTTGGTATCTGTGGTGAACATGGTGGTGAACCCAGTTCTATCGAATTTTGTCATATCACCGGATTGCAATATGTAAGTTGTTCGCCTTTCCGCGTGCCTATTGCCCGTTTGGCAGCCGCTATTGCGAATATTCAACATCCGTAAGTAAAATCCGGATGCACTTTTTTAAAGAATGCTTGCCCCGATTGGGCAAGCATTCTTTTGTTTTTTTTTAGGCAATTCCGGAACGGTATATTTTTGTTAATAACTTCATAGAGAAGAAAGAAAATAAATCCCATTTATTCGCATTTTTGTAGGGCATTTTTTTAAAGACACGTATGAAGGTGAGATCTCCCAATAGGATAAAGTTGAATCCTTGGCAATATTTGGTATTGTCGTTTGTCATTTTGATTAGTGCCGGAGCCTTTGCCTTAGAATTGCCTTTTGTCAAACATTCCGCAGGCTTACCTTTTTTAGATGCACTCTTTACGTCCACCTCGGCAGTTTGTGTTACCGGTCTTACTACGGTGCCGACTTCGGGATTCAATCTGTGGGGACAATTGATATTATTGCTTTTGATGCAATTGGGAGCTATCGGAATTATGACCATCACTTCCTCTGTATTGCTTTCTATCAAAGGAAATGTCAATCTAAAACATCGTCTTTCCTTTTCTCAACTTCAAGAAAATTATACGCTTAAAGATGCTGAATTTGTATTGAAAAACATTCTCCGGATTACATTTGTTACCGAAGGGGTAGGAGTGTTGTTATTGTTTGCCGGATTTCTATGGCAAGGATTGAGCGTAGGGGATGCCCTGTATCAAGGCTTTTTCCATTCTATTTCGGCATTTTGTAATGCCGGATTTTCTACATATGACAATAGCATTATGGGAACTAACGTTTTGATTAAGGTAACTATAGCACTGCTTATTATTGTTGGTGGAATAGGATATTTTGTGATATTCGAGTTTTTGGATTTCTCTAAACATCGCCGGCGTTTGAGTTTGCATTCCAAAATTGTTTTGTGGGTAAGTTTGTTTTTGATTATTGCCGGTACGATCATACTCTATTTTGTACAAGAAGGAAATATGAGCCTGATAGACAGTTTCTTTCAATCGGTAACAGCACGTACCGCAGGCTTCAATTCGGTTGACCTTTCCACCATAAGCAATGCAGGGATATTTCTGCTTTTGGTATTGATGTTTATTGGTGCATCACCCGGATCGACAGGGGGTGGAATTAAGACTACCAATTTTTTCATTATGATATTTGCCGTATTTTCTGTGTTGAAAGGCAAAGAGGAGGTAATCATTTGGAACCGGACGATTAGTCGCCGGCAAATATTAAAGGCTTTCGGTACAGCGATAATATATTTTATAGTATTGTCCGCGGGAATATTATTCTTACTTTTCCATACTGATTTCCCTTTTAAAGACACTATTTTTGAAGCGGTATCGGCAATGGGAACCGTCGGATTGAGTCTGGGTTTAACGCCTCTTTTGAATACACCGGGAAAATTGCTTATTATCGCACTGATGTTTATCGGACGTTTGGGTCCGGCATCTTTTGCGATGTCCACTATAATCAAACAAAAAAAAGTAAAGATATCGTATCCCGAAGGGGATATCTATTAAAAAATCGGTTATGAAGAAAAAGGATATTGCGGTAATCGGATTGGGTACTTTTGGCTACGAATTGGCAATGCAATTGGCAAAAAACGGTCATCATGTGCTGGTAGTTGATAAAGATGAGAAAAAGGTAAATCAAATAAAAGATGATGTGGATATTGCGATCGTTGCTGATATTACCGACCCGGATGTACTTAAAAAGATTCAGATTACAACATTTGACAGCGTTATCCTGAGTATGAGTAGTAATTTGGAATCCAGTATTTTAAGTATCGTTCATATGAAAAAGATGAATGTTCCTTATATTATCGGGAAAGCCAATACACACATCCAACAAGAGATTCTATTAAAAATTGGTGCGGATGAAGTGATATTGCCGGAGGTATCTACCGCTATTCAGCTGGCTGAAAAAATAACGCATCCCAATATTTTGGAAGAGTTTGTCGTAAATGATGATACCCTTTTGATGGAAGTCCTTATACCGGAGAGATTTCAAGGAAAGACACTGAAAGAGTTGGATTTACGGAGAAAATACGGTTTAAATATTATTATGTACTCCCGGGGAGGGAAAACAGAAGTAATAAGCTCCCCTGATTTTGCTTTTGAAAAGGGCGATATCATCTTTGTTATTGGTAAAGAGAGTGTAATTAAAAAGACCCTTTTGTAAAGTTTCCGGTAATCCGGTTTTAGCAACTTGGCTATCAGCATTGAAGCCGTCCATTACGGCTCTGATACTTGACAATATGGACAGATGAAGATAGCAGCTATCGTTTGACAAATTTGCCGCTTATCACATGATCATCGCTGATGAGACGAAGGATATAAAATCCGGAAGCAAAATCACGAATATCAATGGAGTAGGAGAGTTGTGAAGGCAACCGGCGGTGAAATACTTTTTCGCCCGCGAGGGTATAAATATCAATAATATTTGCTACCGGGTCTTCGGGTAAGGTTAGAATGATTTTATCGGTAGCTGGATTGGGGTAGATATAAGGAGAGAGGTTTAACGGAGGAGAGGGGGGCAGGCGTTTGATAAAAATATTCCCAAAGGTTTGAGGGTGAACCAGGAAATCCGCCCGTATGGAATCAATGTATGTTTGGAGCAAATGCGTACTGTTTTTTTCTGTTGAATCCCATGCGCACACAAAGGCGACATCAAAGTTTTCATAGGAGTTAGCTTTGAATACAAAGGGACCTGTCGAAGCCAAAGAGTTCTTTTGTTTGGACATAAATTTTGTGGGGTTATCATTCCAGTTGACCGGTCCGTAGGGTTCAATCCCACCGGTGCCCCAGAAACAAGGATCCGTTTCCCCCGGAAACATAAAATGACACTCGGGTCCGTAAGCTCCCGTTTCAAAGGTTCCGAAACCTCCATATTGCAAGGGAGATCCGTCTTTCCATTTGGCATTCAGGTAATTGTAATATTCTTGCGGAGTAAAAGGATAGCCTTGATTGGACAACTGTTTCTTATTATAAGTAATAAACCGTGTCATTCCCATTCGTTCATTATCAACCGTCTCATCGCCGAAGCCTATGCCGTTGATGCTTTCATCACAAAGCCCGGCTTCGTTGTCCACAAAATCCGGGAACAATTTCGGTCCTCCTAAAAGAACAACGCCTACCGACGGAGGAATTATTTTGCCGGAATCATCACTTTCGTCTCCTTTGGTGAGAATACTGCTCCGCTGAATATCGCAACTTAGTCTTTCGGTAATGGTCGAATCTATATCCGAATCCGTAAACAGCCCTACAAAGCAATTCGTATAATTCTCATTACTACGGTTATGAATCTCATAGTGCAAAAAGACTGTGTTGTCATACCACGGTTTGGCCGTGTCGTGGATAGCCCAAGCCATTCCGTGTATCTCCACCCCCATAGGAAGTCCTTTGCTTTCCATATGTGTTTTTAAATCATTAAAAATAAAGAAGATACTTTGGTCTCCCTTGATGAGTGGATAGTCTCCTTTTTCGGGGTGGTATTCTTGATCATAATCAACATCTACAAAGGGTGCCAGAAAAGCATTTTGAAACATTTCCGTGTTTCCCTGGGCAGGCCATGTCCGTATCGACCGGGGCATAATGTAGCCTTCATCGTCCCAATGGTTAATGTGATATTCAATATTCTTTTTACTTACTTTCCAGACTCTGTTCCACCGGAAATTTTGTGTGCTGTCCACAAATACATCCTGCTCCTTGCTCAGGGGACCTGTCCAGAAGTCAGCCCCTCTCTTCCGGTAGGTCTCGGCAGCAATATGCAATTTCCTATCGTGGTCAAAACCACCCAACCACAAGGCATTATTATAGGACATATTATGTCCGCTTCCCTTTGGAAATTCAAAATAATCATTCCCGTTCAAATCCCAAAATTGATTCCCGAAAGGATTGACCAATGCTCTCACATTGTTGATGTCAATAAAAGTTTTATTGTTAACCTTGAAAACAATGCTGGCACCCGCCAAATTTCCGTGACTATCCTCAATCGCGTACTTTACGGAGAAATCCTTGTATTTATTCAGGAAAAAAAAGTTTATGGTGGAATCGGTATAAGAGAGATAGTCGTTGCCTCCGACCGCTACGATTTTTATCTTCTCCCCATCCGGGTCGTAATCATTGCGCAGGACGGGAATCGTCTGTGTCTGATTGAATAAGACGAATACCGTATCATTGACAGCCACGGGCAGATGATCTTGCCCGAATGACGGATAGAAAAGCAGCATTAGAATGACTGTAAAAACCGTTAATTGGAGATGCCGTTTCTTTTCTATCCGTTTCATTTTTAATACGTTATGATGAACTGTTTTTGAATTTTGCAAAGATAATAAAAAATACAATAAAAAATAGCATTTTTTATAAAAATTTTTCAATATTTTTTATTATTCTGTTGT
>WFZU01000273.1 GCA_015489405.1 Bacteroidales bacterium | reverse complement strand
ACATAATCCCAATTTATACAAACTCGTACTCAAACATGCCGGCTTTAAAAACCGGTTTATTGCCTTTACAGATAGAAAACACATAAAATCCTATTACGAAAAAGCAAGACTCTTGGATTCTTATAACTCCTTTGTAGAACATATTGACAGTACAAACCGGAAAATATTTTTTAATGATATTGCTTTTCAATTACCGGTCAGAAACTTAGGTATCAATGAGATAGACAGACGACTCAACGCTATCAGTACTCCTGTCAGTAAGGTTCGCTCCTATAAACAACTTACATTATTTAACAAACTATGGAAATTCATTAAATATAACCCCAATGATGGTGTTGCACTTATCAACTACATATCCGGATTTATTGAAAAAATACCTGAAAACGTTCGCACGGAATTTATTGAGAATGTTTTCCATGAATACAGTGCAAACTATAACAATAATTTATCCGGACTAAAGGAGACCACAAATCATTTCGTTGATAAAATATCTCAACTTGAGCCAAGTAGAGTACCCATAGCACTAAAAACCTATTACCGTCTATACCGGGAAAATAATATAGAACATGTCCTGGAAATAGAAAAAATCAACCGGGAATATGAGAAAACCCTCGCTAACATTGAGGATCAATACCATGCAGATTTAAGCCAAGCCGAATCTGAATATAATCATGCAATTTATCGTAAAAAAGATTTGAAACAATATAGCTACATCGGTATAGCTGCCGGATTTGTGGGGCTATTACTGTTTAGCCTGGTATTGCTCATCTTGTCCATGATTAGAAATATCAATCGCCTTACAGAAGCGATGTACGAACAGAATCATAATTTTCAGAATCAACTGAATCAAGTATTGACTTCCGAAGACAAAAAATCAGTACATCACAAACAAGATACCGATACTAAGGACAATACGAAATAATCCTTGGCAGGATAACATTGAATTTATTTGATTACCTGCTTGCTAAAAGAAGCTTATTGTACTTCTCTTTAAAGTCAATAGTATGGGGTGAAATGCTTATAAACATATCAGTATAAGATAGTTACATCGTGTCAATACGATGTATTGAGCTTGCCGAAATAAAGTTTTGACTATGAGTACAACCGATTTGTTGGACAGACAGACTCTGTATGCTTTAAAATTCCAACTCTAACTTGAGTCTGTCTATAATGTCCAATAACTTCGTTATGCTCATACTCAAAACTTCATTGACAGAAGTCAACTCCTTGGTTTTGAGTATTTCACAAGCCTTGTTCTTGAACATTCCAGCTTAGACTCTTGACTTTATGGACAAACACTAACATGTACAGGATTAGTTTCCCAAGACATGCAACAAGGTAGCTGCTTTTTGTTCAGTCTCATCCCATTCGCGTTCAGCTATCGAATCTTTGGTGATACCGCCTCCCACGAAGACCGACATCCGGTCGTCCTCGATTTTAGCACAACGCAGATTTACGAAAAAATCAAAATCAGCGTAACCGTTCCATGGTCCCAAAAAGCCGGTATAATACTCGCGGCTGTGTTTTTCTACTTTTCCGATTAAGCGTTTAGCCTCTTGTTTGGGAAGTCCGCAAACAGCCGGTGTGGGATGCAGTGCTTCGATAAAGTCAGCAAGACGATGTTGAAGATCCTCTACAGGAAAAGAATAATTGGTAAGAAGATGAAAAATATTGCCGGCTTTCAAATTAGAGGTCTTGCTTTTTTCCCATGCCGCAATTTGGAATTGATCAAGTATCCCTTCCAGGTATTCGCTGACGAAAGCTTGTTCTGCTATTTCCTTAGCGGTCCATTGTCCGTCCACGGAAGTACCCGCCAAAGACATCATTTGCATTTTGCCGGAATGAGCCGACAAAAAATTTTCGGGGGTTGCTCCTATCCAATTTCCGGCATACGGAGAAGAAAAGTAATATACAAAAGCGTGCGGATAAGAATGGGCTAATTTAAGAAAATATACTCCGGTATTTAAAGCCTCAACCCTAAAAAAAATTTTTCGTGAGAGTATAGCCTTCTTAAAAGCGCCGTCAAAAGCCGATTTATAAGTAGCAATTTGCTTATAATATTTTTGTTTATCTATTTGATTATCAGTTACTTGAAAGTATTTTTGTCCCAAATCACCGGGAAGCGAAAAGAGGGGAAAATCAAACTGACGGATGGGTTCCAGAAAAAGTCGTTTTTGTCCCTCATTTTCATCATAAGGAAACAGCACGAATCCTTTTCGCCCGGAAAGTTCATTGAAAGAAGAAAAAGCAGGCAAAGGGGCTCGTGTACCCAAAAGAATATGAAAATGGTCTGCATAGGGTTTTTTATACACGACAAAAGAGACCCCCTCCTTCTTCCATTCATTCATCAATAAAGAAAACGTTTTGTATCTCAAAGTACTAAATTATAATGGATATTTTGAGCAATGCGTTCTATTATTTTTTAGCGACGATGACCACGGTAAATTGAGCAAAAGCAATCAACTGATCTTGCTCGTCTTTGACTTCAAACTTCCAAAGATGAGAACGTTCTCCCCTATTTACCAGCGTTCCGTGACAATACACAAATCCGTTTTCCGCAGAACGAATCAAATTGGCAGAAATATTGATTCCACGGGGTTCGTATTTTTCTAAATCTATCAAATAGGATGAGCCCACACCCGCCATAGTTTCGATGAGCGCCAAGGTAGCTCCGCCGTGCAATTGACCGAAAGGCTGCTTGGTGCGATGATCTACCGGCATCCTCCCCAACACATAACTTTCTTCTATTTTGAGGTATTCTATCCCCAGATTTCCCATCAGGGAATTTTCATTAACCTCATTCCATTCTCCCAGATTTTTTTTATCAATCATTTTTTATTAAGAATTTATTTTCAACGTATTAAATTATTTGTTCCACGTGGAACGATAAATAT
>WFZU01000272.1 GCA_015489405.1 Bacteroidales bacterium | reverse complement strand
GGCGGGAAACTCCGTATTTCAATCCGGCGACATTTCACCTGCGGTTATTACTACGTAATCTTCCCCCTGCACGTCCGTGCAGGGCTACAAACATTTCGCTCCTACGGAGCTTTTTATGCATAAACCCATTGCATCATTGTACCATTGTATAATTGTATCATTGCACCGTTACATAATTGCACCAACAATTGAGAAACATTTATTAGAAGAAAAAAATTTTTTTTGGTGTCAGGAAAAACTGTAATTTTGTCATCAAAAAGTGTCAGTATGGATATTCAATCGATAAAGCAGCGATTCGGGATAGTTGGCAATTCGCCGCTACTGAACCGGGCAATAGATATTGCAGCGCAAGTTGCCTCCACGGATCTGAGTGTATTGGTAACCGGTGAAAGTGGTGTCGGGAAAGAATTTTTTCCGAAAATTATTCACCATCTCAGTCCCAGGAAACACGGAGCTTATATTGCTGTCAACTGCGGGGCTATTCCGGAAGGAACGATTGATTCAGAGCTTTTCGGACATGAAAAAGGAAGTTTTACGGGAGCTACCGATTCACGTAAGGGCTATTTTGAGGTCGCCAATGGCGGGACGCTCTTTTTAGACGAAGTCGCCGAACTTCCGCTTTCTACGCAAGTGCGACTGCTACGCGTATTGGAGACCGGAGAGTTTATTCGTGTCGGTTCTTCCAAAGTCATCAAGACGGATGTGCGAGTGGTGGCGGCTACCAATGTCAATCTAAACGAAGCCATAGAGAAGGGAAAATTCCGCCAAGATCTTTTTTACCGTTTGAGTTCAGTGCCTATTTTTGTTCCGGCATTACGGGAACGAAAAGAGGATATTGTATTGTTGTTCAGGAAGTTTGCTGCTGATTTTGCCGAAAAATACCGGATGCCTACTATCCGTTTGACCGAAGATGCTCAAAAGTTGCTTACCGAATATCCTTGGTATGGAAATATCCGGCAACTGAAGAATGTTACCGAGCAACTCTCTATCATTGAAAAAGAAAGAATCATTACCAAAGAGATTTTGGAAAAATATCTAACGAATGATTATGCCAGAAACCTGCCCATTCCCTACCCGGAAGCCGAAAAAGACAAGGGAATTAGCGAACGGGAAATTTTGTACTCCCTAATGTTTGATTTGAAAAAAGATTTGTTGAGTCTCAAAAAGGTGGTGGCTGCCTTGTCCCGTGACAGGCAAGAATTTCAGACACTTCGGGATGATTTTCAGAACTTTGAATCAAAACTGGATAAGAAGTTTGAAACCCTCCCTGCTGATGATGTCCCCGGTTATGAATCACCGGATATTACTTCTATCGGACAGGAACCGGAATACCGTGTGTTGGAAGAAGAGGAATCACTTTCCCTCCAAGACAAAGAAAAGGAGATGATCAAAAAAGCACTCGAGAAACATGGGGGAAAAAGAAAATATGCAGCAAAGGAATTGGGTATCTCCGAGCGGACTTTGTATCGTAAAATCAATGAGTATCAATTGAAATAAGCTTAATCCGAAGATGAAAAACTTGGTGATACTCCTGTTCTCCTTTCTTGCAGTTTCTTGTGTAAGTGTACAATATTCATTTACGGGAGCCTCTATCTCTCCCGATGTTCATACGATCAATATTCACTATTTCGCCAATAATGCTTCCCTTGTTGAGCCTTCGCTTAGTCCTGCTTTGACACAAGCCTTAAAAGATAAATTCACTTCGGAAACCAATTTGAATCTATCCAATAATGAAGCCGATTTATACCTCCGGGGAGAGATTACGGACTATCGCACCTCCCCTATTGCCATACAAAACAACGACCAAGGAGCGATGAGCCGCCTGACGGTAAAAGTGCATGTGGAATACACCAATACGAAAAATGAAAAGAAAAATTTCGATACTACTTTCGAGCGGTATGCAGACTATCCGGGTGATGTTGATTTGGAAGCTAAAAAAGATGAACTCTTGGCGGAAATTATTGATTACTTAGTGCAAGATATTTTCAATAAAGCGGTCATTAACTGGTAATCTATGGACAAGGCGACTTTTTACAAAATACTGCAAAACCACAAGGCTCTAACGGACACCGAGTTGTTTGCCCTGCGGGAGATAATCAGGAAATTTCCTTATTTTCAGACTGCCCGCATTTTGTATTTGCAGATTTTGCACGAACAAGAGAATATCCACTACCAAGAATTCCTGCACACGACTGCAGTTTATGTCGCTGACCGTAGTCATTTGAAGGCAGTCTTGCAACCGTCGCCGGTTCGTTCCCCGGGCGCGAAACCGGATGAAAAGAAGGCGGAAGAAGCGGATATCTACACGATATTGGCTCAGTTGCAAGAAAAAGTGGACCGTCTGCTGAAAGAGCAAAAGGATATTGATAATAGAGAAACGGAATCCGGGAAAACGGAACAAGAAAAAGAGGATGCCGGAGCGGTACAACCCGTAAAAAATACCTTCTCCATAGAAGAATTGGAGGACCTCCCTCCTATCAAAACCCTTCATAGTCAAGAAGACCATCTGATAGACAAGTATTTGGAAGGAGATAATAAGGAACGGAAAGAATCAACTTTTTATGACCCGGCAAAAATGGCTCAGCAAAGTTTGGAAGACAGGGATGATATCGTGAGCGAAACTTTAGCCCGTTTGTACTACCAACAAGGATATTATCAGAAAGCGATAAAAATTTATCGAAAATTAATTTTGTTATATCCAAAAAATAGTAGTTACTTTGCAGCCCTTATAAAAGAGATAGAAAGTAAAAGTTAATTAGTTGAATTTTAATAAATTAAAAAAATTATGTTTATTGTAGTTGTCGTTTTGATTTTGATTGTTGCAATCTTGTTGAGCCTTGTAGTGTTAGTGCAAAATCCCAAAGGAGGTGGTCTGGCTTCTACCTTTTCGTCCAGTAACCAATTTATGGGAGTGCGTAAAACGACCGATTTTTTAGAAAAGTCAACTTGGAGTTTTGCGGCTGCATTATTGGTGCTGAGTATTATGTCTGTGGCTTTCATTCCTAACCGGGGTGAAGGGAAAGCGGATGTAGGCCAAGAAGCCGTTGAAAAAGCAAAAGAATTGCCGGATGCAACTCCTGAAAATACGATCCCCATGCAAGGACAGGAGCAGGAGCAATCAAATGCAGACTCTACGGCAAAATAAGGCGTATAGTTATTCTTTGATTTTTCTTAAAAATGTCAGATTGAAACTGTCAATCTGACATTTTTTTATGTTGATGTATTATTTGTAAGCTATTGAATATTAATTTGTTACATATATGTATGTCAAAAATTCTTTATATATAAAGATTGGTATGATATATGCTAAACGGGACATCAAAATATGTCTAACAAAAAAATAGTTTTTGTATGAAAATATCCATAAGACCCTTAGGTGACCGTGTGGTCATCAAAACCGTAGAGGCGGAACAAAAAACAGCCTCCGGAATTATCATTCCCGGCACAGCCAAGGAAAAACCTCAACAAGGAAAAGTGATTGCTACCGGAAACGGAGTAACGGAAAATTCCATTAAGATAGATGATACGGTATTGTATGCCAAATATGCAGGAACGGAAATCGAGTTGAACGGAGAAAAATATTTAATCTTGAACGAAGCTGATATTCTGGCAATTGTGTAAGTAAATAATAAAAAAGAAGTATAACATAAAAAAATAAAGAAAATGGCAAAAGAAATCATTTTTGATATGAAAGCACGCGAAGCATTGAAAAATGGCGTGGATCAATTGGCAAATGCAGTAAAAGTAACCTTGGGACCCAAGGGTCGCAATGTAGTATTGCAAAAATCTTTCGGCGCTCCCGCAATTACCAAAGACGGAGTGTCGGTAGCTAAAGAAATTGAATTGGCGGACACCGTAGAAAATATGGGTGCACAAATGGTCAAGGAAGTAGCTTCCAAAACCAATGACGATGCCGGTGACGGTACAACAACGGCTACCGTTTTGGCACAAGCCATCGTTACTACAGGTATCAAAAACGTTACCGCAGGGGCAAACCCGATGGACCTCAAAAGAGGTATTGATAAGGCAGTCGTAGAAGTCGTTAAATCCATCAAAGAACAAAGCCAAGTGATTGGCAATGATTATGAAAAAATCAAACAAGTAGCGACCATCTCTGCCAACAATGATGAAACGATCGGTGAAATGATTGCCGACGCAATGAATAAAGTGAAACGCGATGGCGTGATCACCGTGGAAGAAGCCAAGAGCATTGATACTTACGTGGATGTCGTTGAAGGAATGCAATTTGACAGAGGTTTCATCTCTCCCTACTTCGCTACGGATATGGAAAAAATGGAAACCGTTTTTGAAAATCCGTATATCCTGATACACGACAAGAAAATCTCGGTAATGAAAGACTTGCTCCCGATTTTGGAGAAAGTGGTTCAAACCGGTCGTCCTTTGTTGATTATTGCCGAAGATGTTGAGACGGAAGCACTTGCTACCTTGGTAGTCAACAGATTGCGCGGTGGATTGAAAGTAGCTGCCGTGAAAGCTCCCGGTTTCGGCGACCGCCGTAAAGAAATGTTGGAGGACTTGGCTGTCTTGACCGGTGGTACGGTAATCTCCGAAGAAAGAGGTTACAAACTGGAAGAAACCGAACTCGAACATATGGGACAAGCCGAAAAAGTAACCATTGACAAAGAAAATACTACCGTAATCAATGGAAGCGGAAACAAAGAAGCCATCGAAGCAAGAGTAAAACAAATCAAAGCGCAAATAGAGAGTACCACTTCCGATTATGATCGCGAAAAATTGCAAGAACGCCTTGCGAAATTGGCGGGAGGAGTAGCTGTGATTTATGTTGGCGCAGCCAGTGAAGTGGAAATGAAAGAAAAGAAAGACCGTTTTGAAGATGCTCTGAATGCGACCCGTGCAGCTATCGAAGAGGGTATTATCCCCGGCGGTGGTGTGGTATTTATCCGTGCTCAAAAAGCCATTAGCAAACTCAAAGGCAACAATGAAGACGAAACGGTTGGTATAGAAATCATCAAGCGTGCGTTGGAAGAGCCAATGCGTCAAATCGTTGAAAATGCCGGCTTGGACGGTGCCGTAG
>WFZU01000271.1 GCA_015489405.1 Bacteroidales bacterium | reverse complement strand
TTATTTCATAATATTTGGTTTTAGGGTTAATAGTTGGAGAAACCGTTCATTTAGGTGAACGGTTTTTTTTGTGCGGTTCAAAAAATGGATTCAATGTCAATGCAAAATGAAATAGAAAGGAAGTTTCTTGTGAAAGGGGATTTTAAATCCCTTGCCACGCATTCCATTGTCATTAAACAGGGCTATTTATCTGTTGATAATGAAAGGCTTGTGCGTATTAGGACAGCCGGAACGAAAGCTTTCATTACGATAAAAGGAAAAAGCCGGCAACAAGGACTGAGCAGATTTGAATGGGAAAAAGAAATAGATTATTCAGAAGCTTTGGAACTCTTAAAACTATGCAAACCTGTGATTATTGAAAAAGAACGTTATATCGTGCCCGCCGGCGACCTCTATTATGAGGTGGATGTTTTTCACGGTGCTAATGAAGGGCTGGTGATTGCTGAGATTGAATTGCCGGCAGTAGATACCCCGTTTGAGAAAATGGATTTTTTAGGGGAGGAAGTTACCGGAGACCGGCGTTATTTTAATAGCTATTTGTCTGAACATCCTTATTCTCAATGGTAAGTCTATGGAATGTATTCTCCATACAAGTCAAAATAATCCGCACGGGTAATACGAATTTCGTAGATATTTCCGGTTCGTAGCGGGAAGTCCTTTCTGATAAGTACTTCGTTATCAACTTCCGGCGAGTCTTGGGGGGTCCTTCCTACAAAAAATTCCTCTTCTTCCCGGTCAATGATTACAGGGAATGATTTTCCGACTTTTTGTTGGTTGATTTTCAATGAAATATCTTGTTGGAGGCTCATTATCTCTTCCATTCTTCGCTGTTTTTCCTCTTCGGGTACATCATCTTCGTATTGATAAGCGGCAGTATCTTCTTCGTGTGAATATGTGAATACTCCCAGCCTGTCAAATTGAAACTCTTTTACCAGCGAAAGCAATTCTTGATGGTCTTCTTCCGTTTCACCGGGGAAGCCGCTAATCAAGGTTGTCCGTATAGCTGCATGCGGAAGTTGCCGGCGGATGTGTTGCAAAATGTTGAGTGTATGATTTCTTGTATGGCTTCTTTTCATTCTCTTCAAAACCGTATCGCTGATATGTTGTACCGGAATGTCAATGTATTCACAGACTTTCGGATTTTGCTTGATTTCTTGCAAAAGCTCGTCCGGAATCTGTGCGGGATACAGGTAATGGAGTCTAATCCATTCAATTCCCTCAATGCGGCTTAGCTGCCGGATGAGTTTGGCTAATCTTCTTTTCCCGTAAAGGTCTAATCCGTAGTAGCTTAGCTCTTGGGAAATTAAGATAAGCTCCTTGACTCCTTGTTGTGCCAAACGGGTAGCTTCTTCCACCAACTGTTCAATGGGAACAGAGATATGTTTGCCGCGCATCAGAGGGATGGCGCAGAAAGCACAACTGCGGTCACAACCTTCGGCAATTTTCAGATAAGCATAGTGCCGGGGAGTAGTCAGGATGCGTTCCCCGAAAAGTTCTTTGCGGTAATCTTTGCCCAGTGCTTTGACAATCTCCGGTATGTTCTTGGCTCCGAAATATTGTTCTACTTCGGGTATCTCTTCCCGGAGGCTGTCCATATAGCGTTCCGAGAGGCAGCCCATAACGAATACTTGGTCTATCAATCCTTGTTTTTTCGCTTCAATATGCTGCAATATGGTGTCTATAGACTCTTCCTTTGCATCATGAATAAACCCGCAAGTATTGATGACGACAGCATCGTAGTCCGTATCTTTTTCGTCAAAAGTACATTTTATGTCGCTGTCTTTCAATTGTCCCATTAAGTGTTCGGTGTCCACCAAATTTTTGGAACATCCCAAAGTGATAAATTTTATTTTTTTCGTCATACTTGACAGGCTAATTTGTTTACAATCGTTTGTGTTTGTATGAAAAACGACTGCATCGCCTCAAACAGACAGTGCAGTCGCAATGTAAAATAATACGTTTTTTCTCAAATAGCAACCTTATTGTCCGTCGAAAACGTCTCACAACAAACACGGACAAGCGGCACCTTGGAAACCTTATTCTATGATAGATATTTTCATCGTAACCTCATCTACCGGCTTATCCCGGAAGGTTTTTACGGAAGCAATCTTATCGATCACATCAAAGCCTTTGGTAACTTGTCCGAATACTGTATAATTTCCGTCTAAAAATGGTGTTCCTCCGACGGTTTCATATTTTTTTATTTGTTCCGGTGTCCAAGTTTTTCCGGTTCTTTTTCCCAGCAATTCCAAATCTTTTTTGGTATATTTTTTTCCCTGAACGATGTAGAATTGGCATCCGGAGGAGGCTTTTTGCGGGTTCACACCGTCTCCCAAACGGGCTGCTGCCAAAGCTCCTTTTTGATGATACAGTTTGGGGTTAAACTCGGCGGGAATCGTGTAGCCCGGATCTTTTCTTCCGTCAGCGTTGGCACCTCCTTGAATCATAAAGTTTTTAATGACCCTGTGAAAAGGAGAATTCTCATACCAACCGCTTTTGATTAATTTGATGAAGTTGTCCCGGTGCTTGGGAGTCTCATTGAACAGAACTAATTCAATATCACCGTATTTGGTTTCTATTTTTACTTTGGTTTGTTTCTCTTTTTTCCCTTGTGCTTGGACTGAAATTCCTCCGAGGAAAAAGCTGATGAGCAATAAAAATACAATCTTTTTCATAATTCGATACTTTTAAATTTTTATATAATGACAACTATTTTTTCAAAAAGTTCTCTCAAAAATAATTTTTTTGCAAAGTTAATGATAATATTCACACGGAGCAGCTATGGTGCAAAAGATAATATTTTTTAACTTTTGAGCAGACTTGTTTACAAGCGCGGGATATGATAAAGTGATGCGGATTACCATATTCCCAAAAGGTGAAGACTGGTACCGATAATGACGAATACGATTACCCAGCGGACAAAGCCACTCCCTTTTTTGACCGCCATTCGCGTAGCGATAAAAGCGCCTATAAAATTTCCTATACCCAGCGTAAGTCCGTACCACAAAGCAAGTTGCCCGTGTCTATAAAAAACGTATATGCTTACCGGTGTCCAAATGAGGATAATCAGCAGTTTAATGGCATTGGCTTTTACCAAATCGTATCCGGCGCCTAAGACGACGCTTGCCAAGACGGCGTAACCGATTCCCAAATGCAAAAAACCGGCGTATATTCCCATTAGGAAAAACAAGGGGAAAAGCCACCATTTTAATTTGCCGGCACGTAATTCGGCATTGCCGGAGAGCCATTGTCCGGGCTTGTAAAAAATCATTACGAGCATCAGCAGCAGTACGATGGCTATGGCTTTTCTAATGATATTCTCATCGACATCCACGGCAAACAATGAGCCCAATACAGCTCCCGCCAAAGCCGGTAATGATAGGAGAAAAGCTTTGCGGGACTCAAGTTGTTTTTGCTGTTTGAAACTGCCTACCGCCACGATGTTTTGCATCAACAGGGCAATGCGGTTGGTGCCATTGGCAACGGATGCCGGTAAGCCTAAAAACAGAAGTGTCGAAAGGGTAATGGCTGAACCGCCTCCGGCTAAGGTATTGATAAAGCCGGCAAACAAACCTGCTATGATGAGAATAAGGATGCCGGGAAAACGCAATTTGTGGAAGGGAGTCCCGGGGGCAGACGGGTTTTTGTGTGCAGGCTTGGCAGAGGTGAGTGCCGGATGAACAGCGTTTTGTGAGGTTGCTTGCATGCCGGATGAAAATGCTCTGACAGACTTCCCGCTCGAGTGAAGGTCTTGGGACATCAGCTGTGAGGCAGACAGGATAAAAAGAAAAGCGGGAACGATGAGTGCCAAAAGTCTGTGATGTGTCATCATAATTTTTGTTGCAAAAGTAGTTATTTCTTCCGATAGCTGAATTATTTACTTTGTGTTTGTTGTTTATCAAAAGTTTATACCTTTGCGGCGTAATAGACATTTGAAATAAATTTGTTAAATGATTTTTCCCGTTTCGGGGAATATAAAGGTATAAAATATGAAAAGAGATACGCAATTATTTGAGATTATTGAAAAAGAGAGAAATCGTCAGAAGTATGGTATTGAGTTGATAGCTTCCGAAAATTTTGTGAGTGAGCAAGTTTTGGAAGCTTTGGGCTCTGTCTTGACCAATAAATATGCCGAGGGTTATCCGGGCAAACGTTATTACGGAGGCTGTCAATTTGTGGACGAATCGGAACAATTGGCAATCGACCGTGCCAAAGCGCTCTTTGGTGCGGAATATGCAAATGTGCAACCGCATTCCGGAGCGCAAGCCAATATGGCTATATTTTTTACTTTTCTGAAACCGGGAGATAAATTTATGGGCTTGGATTTGTCTCATGGGGGACATTTGACCCACGGTTCTTTTGTTAATTTCTCCGGCATTCTCTATCAAGCGGTTTCATACGGAGTGAATAAAGAAACCGGACGCATTGATTATGACGAAATGGAGAAAGTGGCGTTAGCGGAAAGACCCAAATTAATCATTGCCGGTGCTTCAGCTTATTCCCGTGATTGGGATTTCAAGCGGATGCGTGAGATTGCCGACAAGATCGGTGCATATCTTTGGGCGGATATTGCCCATCCGGCGGGTTTGATAGCTGCCGGTTTGCTCAATAATCCCGTAGAGCATTGCCACGTCATCACGACTACTACGCACAAAACGCTTCGCGGACCGCGCGGTGGCCTGATTATTATGGGAAAAGATTTTGATAATCCCTTCGGGAAAAAGACCCCCAAAGGCGTTATCCGCAAAATGTCCAGCCTTTTGGATTCTGCGGTTTTCCCGGGTATGCAAGGCGGTCCTTTGGAACACGTCATCGCTTCCAAAGCGGTGGCTTTCGGTGAAGCCTTGTCTCCTGAATATAAAGAATATATGAAGCAAACACAAGCAAATGCCAAGGTGATGGCAGAGGCTTTTGTAAACAAAGGATATCACGTTATTTCCGGCGGGACGGACAATCACTTGATGTTGATTGATTTACGTTCCAAATTCCCGGATATTACCGGAAAAAAAGTGGAAAACACGCTCGTCAAAGCAGATATTACGATCAATAAAAATATGGTGCCTTTCGATAGCCGTAGTCCTTTTCAGACCTCCGGTCTTCGCGTGGGAACGCCTGCTATTACGACGCGCGGCTTAAAGGAAGAACACATGCCGGTCATTGTGGATATGATTGATGAGGTGATCAGTAATATTGACGATGAGCTGGTCTTGGAAAAGACGCGTAAGAAAGTGAATGATATGATGGGGCAATTCCCCATGTTTGCTTGGTAAGCTGCCCTACTTATTATCGATGATGGAAGTATGCTTTGCCGAACGCCGTATCTGTTTTGCAGTGCGTTTTGCTTGGGGGCGTGTGTGATGATGTATGAAAATGAAAGATATGCCCGATGACGTTATCCGCTTGGTAGATATTACCCGCCATTTTAAGATGGGTGCCTTGGTGGTGAAAGCCTTGCGGGGGATTAGTCTGAACATCCGGCGCAATGAGTTTGTCGCACTGATGGGTCCTTCGGGTTCAGGGAAGTCCACTTTGATGAATATTTTGGGCTGTTTGGATACTCCTACTTCCGGTCAGTATTACTTGAACGGAAAAGATGTGAGCCGGCTCAATGATGCTGCTTTGGCAGAAATCAGAAACAAGGAGATAGGGTTTATCTTTCAGACATTCAATCTCTTACCCAAGCAAAGTGCTTTGGAGAATGTAATGCTTCCCCTCATCTATGCGGGGGTTCCTAAACCGGAAAGAATGAGGAAAGCCAAAGAAATGTTGGCTCGTGTAGGACTTTCGGACCGTATGGAACATAGACCGAATGAACTTTCCGGAGGACAACGGCAGCGGGTTGCTTTCGCCCGGGCTTTGATAAATTCTCCGGCTATCATTCTAGCGGACGAACCAACGGGAAATCTGGATTCGGAAACCTCCAAGGAGATAATGCAACTGTTGGTGGATATTCACAGGGCGGGAAATACGATTGTGTTGGTAACCCACGAGCACGATATTGCGGCTTATGCCCAACGGACGATTCGACTTATGGACGGGCGTTTGGACACGGGAGAAGACGGGGAATGACCGGAGTCCTTTTCGTATTCTACCTATCCTTTGTCATACATTTCTTTCGTTATGATGTAAGTGTTTCTGCAAATAGGGCAATAGGCGATATACTTGGTGCTGTATGGGATAACCGGAATGAAGAACAAAGCAATCCAATGCCTTTGTTTTTCCAAAATCCAGTGTTTGGTATGGTGGCAACGATCGCAATATTGCGCTTCGCGCGAATATTTCTGTTCCGGAATCATTTGGGTGCCACCTACAAAGAAAAACATTGGTTCAAGCCTTAATTTTTTGCAAAATGCGTTCTGTATTTTTTGCGTGTGTGTCCACTCCGCCAAAGAGCATAAAGGTAGTCAATTGCATCCCGCAAAATTTGACAATTTGTTTTTTGAACATATTTTTCAGACGGCTATGAGCGCCGGTGATACGATAGTAAAAGGACGGTGCCCCGCAGGTAGCAAATATTTTGACTTCTTTGCCTTTCAAAAGTCCCTCGGGCTTTGAATTTACGTAATGAAAAGCAAATCCACGGGAAAAATTCCAATCGATAAAATTTTTTAAAATCGCCGGGAAACTTCCCCACCAATAGGGAAAGATAAAGACGAGTTCGCCGGCATTTGTAATTTTTTGTTGATAATATTTCATGGCGGGCGTTACTTCCCTGCGTGTAGCATCCTCGAATACCAAGAAACTTTGTTGGTATTTTTCACGGTATAAATCAATTATGTCAACTTCATTTCCCTTTGCCAAAGCGAGCTTTTTATATTGTTCTGCCATGGCAAAAGAGAAACTGTTTCGCCTCGGATTTGCGACGATTAATAATGTCCTTTTCATTGTGTCCTTGTTTGCTGCATAACAATACCACAGACGTAATTGTTCACTACTTTTTTTGTCCCTGTGGCATATAATCAAAGTGCATTTAAAATATTTTATTTATCCGCCCTATTGATATACACTTTTTCCATACCTTTGCGGCGAAAAATGATGTGGAAATAAATATTGTGGCAAATGAAGCCTATGTTAGTAGATGCAATAGTGATTATTGCCGGAGCGTTGTTCCTGACGGTGCTTAGTCTGACGGGAACGCTGGAAGTGTCCGCTAAATTTATGCTGATTCCCTTTATGATTTTTTATTTTGCCGGTAAATATGCAGGGAAACGTTTACGATAATATGGCATCAAAGGAAAAATGAAGTATGAGCAAGAAAATGATTCTTTTCTCCCCTCCGCACGTGAAGGAAGAAGCGATTGAGGAAGTAGCGGACACATTACGTTCCGGTTGGATTACGACCGGTCCGAAAACAAAACGTTTTGAGCAAAAACTGGAAGAATATTGTGGAAATCCCAAGACTTTATGTGTGAGTTCCGGCACGTTCGGCTTGGAAATTATGTTGCGTTGGTATGGCGTAGGAGAGGGAGATGAGGTGATCGTTCCTGCATATACCTATACTGCCACGGCAAGTTGTGTCGTTCATACCGGAGCTAGGCCTGTAATGGTGGACATTCAGCCCGGTAATTTCTTAATGAATATCAATCGTGTCCGGGAGGCGATAACTGCCCGTACCAAGGTTATTATACCGGTAGATTTAGGCGGATTACCGGCAGACTATGATGCTATTAATAAACTGGTTAGAGAGTCGCAAGTGCGTTCCCTTTTTAAACCTGCTACCCCCGAACAAGAGATGTTGGGGAGAATATTGGTGCTGAGTGATTCGGCGCATTCCTTGGGAGCAAAATACCGTGGAAAACGTGCCGGCACATTTACCGATCTTACGGTGTTCTCATTTCATGCAGTCAAAAATCTAACCACTGCCGAAGGGGGCGCTATAGCTTTCAATCTTCCTCCTCCATTTGATAATATGAAAGTGTATAAAGATTTGAATATTAAGTCTTTGCATGGTCAGAGTAAAGATGCTTTGGCAAAAACACGGATTGGAGGTTGGCAATATGACGTGGTAGAGGCGGCATATAAGGGAAATATGACGGACATTCAGGCTTCCCTTGGATTGGTGGCATTGAAATATTATGAGGTCGATAATTTGCCCCGTCGAAAGGCAATTGCCTTGCAATATCAACGGGCTTTCGAGGCTTTTGATTGGGCGGAACTGCCCCTTCTTCAAGATGATGACAGGGAAACCTCTTATCACCTGTATCTCCTGCGGATAAAGGGTGTCTCGGAGAATCAGCGAAACCGTATCATTCAAGGAATTTATGACCGGAATGTAGCGGTCAATGTGCATTACAGACCCTTACCCCTGCATACCGCCTATCGCAATATGGGATTCCGTATGGAGGATTACCCGGTTGCTTTTGAAAATTATACCCGGGAAATAAGCCTTCCCGTGTATCAAGATTTGACGGATGAGCAAGTGGGAGATGTGGTTGAAGCCGTGATACATTCTGTTAATGAAGTCTTGTCGTGATACGTTTTTTTGATATATTCTTTTCTTTGTTGGGGTTAATATTGTTGAGTCCCCTTTTCATTGTGTTGGCTTTGTTGATTATGCTCGAAAGCAAGGGAGGCGTGTTTTACCGTCAAAGCCGTGTCGGGAAAGACGGGAAAGAATTTCGTATTTTCAAATTCCGTTCCATGCGTGTTGGTGCAGATGCCAAGGGCTTACTCACGGTAGGCAGTCAGGATGCAAGGATAACGAGGGTCGGACGTTTTATCCGTGCCTATAAGTTGGACGAGTTGCCGCAATTAATCAATGTATTAATGGGAGATATGAGCTTGGTGGGTCCGCGTCCCGAGGTGAAAAAATATGTGCAACTTTATACTCCGGAACAACGGAAAGTCCTTCGTGTGAAGCCGGGAATTACCGATTACGCTTCCATTGAATATCATAATGAAAACGAAATATTAGCCCGGGCAGAGGATCCCGAGAAGACTTATATCGAGCAGATTATGCCTCATAAGATAGCCTTGAATATGAAATATATCAATCACCCTACTTTGGCTTCTTATTTTAACATCATCTGGCTTACCTTGAAACGTATCTTTTGAACGGGTAACTTAGCGGATTTAAGGTATGACACTACAAATCCTGTCATTTTCTTATAAGCATTACCGGCACACCGGTAGGTGAAAATTATTTTTATCAAGCATCTCAGCATGTATTGCAGACAAAAAAAAGCCTTGCACTTTCGTGCAAGACTTTTTATTATCTCAAAGGAGAATCAGGGAACTATTCGCCCTTGTCTTCTGCCTTATCTTCATCTTTCTCCTCTTCCTTTTTGGCAGCTTTACCCTTCTTTTCTTTAGCCATTTTATCTAATTTTTCTTTGGCTTCCTTCTCCATATCTTTTTTCAAGCTTGCCAAAACATCAAGGTCTCCCAAAGTTGTCTTCTCAACATTGTCTTGCAATTTTTTCAAAGCTTTCTTGTTTCCTCTGCGTTCGCTGGCAACTTTTGCTTCTTCTTTTGCTTTAAATGTTTGAGTGTGAGAGAGGATGATTTTTTTGTTGTCCTTATTAAATTCAAGGATTACAAAATCTACAATATCATCCACTTTGAGACTTGTTCCGTCTTCTTTTTTCGCATGACGGCGGGGCACAAAG
>WFZU01000270.1 GCA_015489405.1 Bacteroidales bacterium | reverse complement strand
ATTCTCTTCGTAGATTTATCGTATGATGGTTTCAGGATAATTTTTCTGTTCTTTCCGGAGGGGCAGAGGTTCGCTTATTAGAAAAATATACTTATCTTTGCCACTTGAAAAAATGTTGGATGCTTCATCAATATTAATATGGCTTCGAAATACAAAAATATCTGTTTCATCATAGTTTTTATTCTGTGGATGGGAGTCGCCTTCTCCCAAACTATTCGCTTTTCGTCGAAAACGGAGATTCCCTATCCTTTTGCCGGAGGTTTGAATGCGGTTCAATTCGGCGAGGTGGACATCAACAGAGATGGCAAGAAAGACCTTTTGGTTTTCGACAGACACGGGAACAAGAAACTTTGTTATATTAATCAGGGATTGCCGGGAGTGATTGATTATCAATTAGATAATTCGTTCTCTTCATTTTTTCCGGATTTCGATTCTTGGGTGATTTTCCGGGATTATAACCAAGACGGGAAGGCGGATATATTCACTTTTTCGCCCCCGGCGGGCATCAAAGTGTATAAAAATATTTCCGGCTCAGCCTTGGAATTTGAGTTGGTGGTCTATCCCTTCTTAAATTCAACGCAGAATGGAGTAAATACCAATATCTTCGTTACGCCCGGAGATTATCCTGCCATTGAGGATTTGGATGGTGATGGGGATCTTGACATGCTGACTTTCAGTCCGCTTGGGGCTTGGGTGGATATGCATCGCAATAAGTCCATGGAGCTTTATGGTAATAGTGATTCATTGGTGTATGAGAAAAGTACCTCTTGTTGGGGACATTTTGCGGAGAGTGAGGAGTCTAATGTGCTCTTTCTGGATACTTGCGATTATGTCAGGGGTGAAAAGGAGTACAGACATACCGGCTCTACTTTTTTGGTATTGCCGGATACGGTAACCGGGCTTCCGGACGTGGTGTTGGGCGATATTGATTATGCAAGCCTTATTTACCTCCATAATGGGGGAGAAGTAGATGAAGCTTTTATGGATAGCTATACGGATTTGTTTCCGGTTGATGAAAATCCCGTTCAATTGTTTTCCTTTCCGGTTGCCGCTCATATTGATGTGAATAATGACGGTTTGAAAGATGTATTGGTTTCTACCTTCGATTCGCGCCCCGAAGTCTGTAATAATTATGAGAGTGTGTGGCTGTATTTGAATGATGGCGCACAATATCAACTTGTCAACCGTCGCTTTCTGCAAGATGAGATGATAGATGCCGGTGCTTATTCATTCCCTTTTGTTGGGGATATCAACCAAGACGGGAATGTGGATATGGTCATCGGGAACTTCGGCTATTTTGTCAAAGGCGGGTACCATAATGGAAGTGTGCAGAATACCTATCGTTCCCGCTTGATTTTTTTTCAAGGAACGCAGGAGGGTGAAAACATACATTTTCAAGAAAGGACGAAAGATTTGGCTTCCCTTTCGGGCTTGGATACCTTGGGTTTAGCTCCGGCAATGGGGGATTTGGATCATGACGGTGATATGGATATGATTTGCGGACTTGCCGGTGGTGGCTTGGTATATTGCGAAAACACGGGCGTGCAAGATGGAATACCGGTGTATGCTTCACCTGTTTTGCATTATCAAAATATTGACGTGGGTAAAAACAGTACGCCTTGCTTGTTTGATGTCAACCGGGATGGATTGTTGGATTTGGTGATTGGCGGGCGAAATGGGAAGTTGAGCTATTACCAAAATACGGGCACCGTCTATGTACCTGATTTTACCTTAGTGGATGACTATTGGGGGGAAGTTAATGTTACGGCTTCTTCTGCCTATTTCGGATACAGTTGTCCCGCACTGTACTTGGATATGCAGGGGCATATTCACCTGCTGGTAGGTTCGGCTTCCGGAGATTTGTATTATTATCCGGACATTGAGGATAATATTTCCGGCGTATTCAACCTTTCCGGGGACTTCCATAGTCTCTTAGGTTTGGAAAATGTCAATGAGCATTTCGGTGTGCGGACCAGTCCGTTTTTGGTGGATATTAATCAAGATCATATTCCGGAACTTTTAGTGGGCAACAGCAACGGAGGACTTCATTTTGTTTCTCTTATGAATACTCCCGGGGTGGATAAAGTGGATACACCTGGCGGGACATTAGTTCGCATCTATCCCAATCCGGCGAAGGATTTTCTTATAATAAATACAAGCCGTCTTATAGATATAAATATTTATGATGTAGAAGGGCATAGGGTATTTTCCCGCTCTTCAATTGCTTCAAGGATTAATGTTTCTACCTTAAATGATGGGGTTTATTTGGTTCAAGTACGGGTCGCCGGAAAAAAGTACTCTCAAAAAATCGTGATAAAAAAATAGACCCCGCTATTTGCGGGGTCCAATATAGTTTTCTAGCATTGTATATTAAGGACAACTTACTGTTGTTGCAGTAATATTATTGGCACTATCTACGCGTATGGCATGGCAACCGCCGGCACTGTCTTTTAATATCAAGGCTCCATTGTTTTGAGTAACACTCATATTGGCATGGGTCTTTAAATAAGTACTGCTGTTATTGCCAATGACGATTTGATCATCCGCGGTTACTTGAGCATGGTCACCTATGGCAATAGTATTGTTCAGATTGTCTGCATTGGGACCGGCGTGATCTCCAATTGCTATATTCTTATTCCCATCCTTGTTGTTGAATAATGTAAAATTTCCGATGCCAATATTATAATCTCCATCACTGTATTCTTGATATGATTTTACTCCGATGGCAATATTATTTGCTCCATCTGAAGGATTAAAAATGTTTAACGTGCCTTCCATTGCATACGCTCCGATAGCAATATTATTGCTGGTCGTAGTGCCGAAAGGGTTCCCATTAATTTTAAGTGCTTTGAAGCCAATAGCAATATTGTCCGCACCGGTTGTGTTCCCTGCCAGTGCTTGTGAGCCGACAGCGACATTATTAGAACCGTTTGAATTGGCAAACATGGAGTAATATCCGAGAGAAACATTATCCTCGCCCGTGGAATTTCCTTGGAAGGCATTTACACCGACGGCAACATTTTGATTAGTTGAAAAGTCATCGTGAGTACCGGCATTCGCACCGACAAACACACTGTTCCCGGTACCCGTAACCCAAATTCTGCCGTGAACGTCCAGCACTTCGCCGGGACTATCGGTTCCTATTCCAACTTTGCTATCCTTGATGGTCAATGTACGGTTGCTTGTAGTTCCAAGCTGTAAATAATCGGAAGACACAATCTCAAAATTAGAACTATTCCTTTGAATCGTAAGAAAATTAGTCCCGGATGAGACCCTAAAAGCTCCGTCCTTAACGTGCAATTTGTCTGACGGGTTGGTCGTACCTATTCCGACAAAACCATTAGCGTCTTTGATATAAAAATCTCCCGCTGTTCCTTTGACGTGCAAAATGGAACCGGCTGCCGGAGCCGAGCCATCTTTGTTGATAGCCACTTGCGCCGTTAAATAAACGCTAAAAGCTATTAAAAGCGTGGTAATAATAAACTTTTTCATATGTACTTATTTTTTTATTATGTCTTTGCAAAGTTAATAAAAAAACAATTGAACAAATATTTTTTTTAATATTTTTTTGAAATATGATAGAAATATGTCAGGCAAAAATATTATCACAAAAATCTTCTCAAGTTAAACGATTAATCTATAAATTTGCAGCGTTTTTATAAAATTTATTTCAATGAAGAGA
>WFZU01000269.1 GCA_015489405.1 Bacteroidales bacterium | reverse complement strand
GTTTCATTTTTCTTCCTCCGGAACAGAGAAAAAACCTATGGTGCTGACCATCGCAGACAGCTATTATTGGAATATTTTTAATATGGGAATTCCCAAATATGTTTTCGGAAATGAAGCATTCTGGTATTTCAACAAAAAAGTGTATCCGGACACATATCTTCATCCCGTAAATGTGGAAGACCTGAATCTGAAAAAAGAAATCGAAAAGCAGCATCTGATTTTTTTGATGGTTACCAAAAGATTTTTGTATAAATTCGATTGGGGCTGGACGCAAAATGCTTTTCTTCTTTATGCCGAATATCCTCAATATGAAAGCAGGCTAAATGATTATCTCGAGGGAATATTCAGTTATGAACCTTGGTTCAAAAAGATCATTCAAAAATCGCTTAAAGAGCAAATCCCCTTAGATTCTGTTTTGTCAAATGAAGCTGATTACCTGTATACTACGAAGCATAAAGAGGAGTACGTTATATACAGGGGCGTTCGTTCAACTTTGGAGAAAATCAAACGGGATAAAAATTGGCTTGAAGATGTTCGCCGGAAGGCAAAACAACAAAATATAAGCATGGACAGTATGCTGATCGCCGATGCCGCATACATTTTACGAAAAGATTATCCCCGGATAGCCGGCAAAGCTATTCAGTATTTTGACCTTACTCAACAAATAATGCGGAATGACAGCTTGCGCCAAAAGACGGAAGCACTGCAAAGCCGTTTTTATCTCAACCGGCAGGAAGCGATAGACCTGCTCGCCGAAAAGATGATGCGGAAGGGGACGCAATAGCTTTTCGAGCAAAAAGTTATCCGTTTGAAAAAAATATCTACTTTCGCCAAAAATAAATAAGGATTGATATGTATAGAACACACACCTGTGGAGAATTGAGAATGAGCCACATAGGACAAGAAGTACGATTGAGCGGCTGGGTCCAAAAATCCAGGGATTTGGGAGGAATGACCTTTATAGATTTGCGCGACCGCTACGGCATCACGCAATTGGCTTTCAATATGGACACCCACAAAGATTTGTGCGAAAGAGCGCGAAAATTGGGACGGGAATATGTGATTCAGGCTCGTGGAAAAGTGATTGAACGTTCGAGCAAAAATAAAAATATCCCTACCGGGGAAATAGAAATAGAAGTGCAGGATTTTACCATTTTAAATGCGTCCAAGACACCACCTTTCACGATTGTAGATGACACGGACGGCGGAGAAGAATTGCGAATGAAATACCGCTATCTCGACCTCCGGCGCAATCCGCTGAAAGAAAAATTACAACTCCGGCATAAGTTGGCATTAGAGACCCGGAAATATCTTGACCAACAAGACTTTATGGAAATAGAAACCCCTTACCTTATAAAATCCACTCCCGAGGGAGCGCGGGACTTTGTAGTTCCCTCACGGATGCATCCGGGACAATTTTATGCTCTACCTCAGTCGCCTCAGACGTTTAAACAGTTGCTGATGGTAGCCGGATATGACCGTTATTTCCAAATAGTTAAATGTTTTAGAGATGAGGATTTAAGAGCTGACCGGCAACCCGAATTTACCCAAATCGATTGCGAAATGTCCTTCGTCGAACGCGATGATGTGTTGGAGATATTCGAAGGCTTGGTAAAATACCTTTTCAAAAAAATCAAAGGAATCGAGTTGGAAGATTTCCCTCATATGGAATACGATGAAGCGATGCGTCTCTATGGCTCGGATAAGCCGGATTTGCGTTTCGATATGCACTTTGTAGAACTAAATGATGTAGTCAAAAACAAAGGGTTCAAAATCTTTGACGAGGCGGAATTGGTCATCGGTATCAATGCCAAAGGCTGTGCTTCTTTTTCCCGCAAACAATTGGATAAGCTAACCAAATTTGTCAAAACACCCCAAGTGGGAGCCCAAGGGATGGTATATGTGAAATACAATGAAGACGGCAGTTTCAAATCCTCCGTGGACAAATTCTATTCACAAGAAGATTTGGCTCTCTGGGCAGAAAAGTTTGAGGCGGAAAAAGGGGATTTATTCTTAATCCTTTCCGGGGAGACGGCGAAAGTGCGCTATCAATTGAACCGCTTGCGTCTCGAATTGGCAGAGCAACTCCAATTGGCAAAGCCGGATGACTACAAACCCCTTTGGATTGTGAATTTCCCTCTGTTGGAATGGGACGAAGAGACGCAAAGACATCACGCTATGCACCATCCCTTTACCTCCCCGGTAGCGGAAGATATGGACACATTGAAAGATCAACCCGGCGAAGTAAAAGCCAATGCTTATGACATGGTTATCAATGGTATAGAGATCGGCGGCGGTTCTATCCGTATCCACGACAGGGAATTGCAAAAACAGATGTTTGATGCTTTGGGATTTACCGAAGAGGAAGCTCGCGAGCAATTTGGATTTTTGATGAATGCTTTTGAATACGGTGCACCTCCTCACGGAGGAATAGCCTTGGGATTTGACCGTCTGGCAGCCCTTTTCGGTGGCACGGACTCCATTCGTGATTATATCGCATTTCCTAAAAATAATGCCGGCAGGGATATGATGATTGATTCCCCCTCTCCTATTGCCATAGAGCAATTGGATGAACTGGGATTGCAGTTGAAAAAATAGCAATGAAAAAGAAAATAGGCTTATATTTCGGCTCGTTCAACCCCATACACGTGGGGCATTTGATTATTGCAAACTATTTTGTAGAATATACGGATATTCATCAG
Organism: Bacteroidales bacterium; assembly: GCA_015489405.1. GTDB lineage: Bacteria > Bacteroidota > Bacteroidia > Bacteroidales > S143-32 > S143-32. The sequence continues at coordinate 4,936 of WFZU01000269.1, read as the reverse complement.
CTATGGTTTGTCGTCTCACCGCAAAGCCCGTTTAAAACGAACACAAAACTTCTCCCTGACTATCAACGGCTTGAATTGGTAAATCTCGCCATTGAGGACGATTTCCGCTTTCGGGCATCAGACATTGAATTCAATCTCGAAAAACCGAATTATACGGTTCGTACCCTAGCCTATCTGAGCGAGAAATATCCGGATTACGAATTTATTCTTATGATGGGTAGCGACCAATTGCCGCATTTGCACAAATGGAGAAATTATCAGGCAATTCTGGACTTTTACAAAATCCTGGTTTACGAACGCCCGGCTTATCCTCCGGAAATGACTTCCTTGGGACAACATCCGTCCATCACCTTTGTCAAAGCTCCACTCATGGAAATATCTTCCAGCTTTATCCGGCAAAGTATCAAAGAGGGGAAGGATATGCGTTATATGCTCCCTCCAAAAGTTTTTCAATATATCTCTGAAATGCACTTCTATACTAAATGAGCACTGTGTGCTGTAAAAGCATGTAGTAAGTCAAATACAAACAAGTTATCCTGCAAGCCTGCATGAACAAACGGCTTGCAGGAATACATTATTTTCTTTGTTTCTATTTCACAAATACCTTCTTGACACGAATGCCGTCAGCACCAATAAATTCAACTAAATAATAAGCACCGGAGACCTCCAAAGTAAAGTCTTCCGAAGAAGCAATATTCTTTTGCCATATTATATCGCCGAGCATATTACTCACTTTCACTTTTCCTTTACGATGGTCCGGATTAGCGATATAAATGTGATTTTCAAAAGTATAGATAGTAATATCACTCAATTCATTTTCCACCGTATTCAAAGCATCATTTGTAAAATGCAGGACAAAACGGGCGAGATCATCATCCGCATCCGCAGCAAAAGAATAGGATGAAACTTCTTTCAAATCAAGCGTGATATTTTCTTTCAAATCTTCCAAATATATCTTATCGCTGAGGGTAAAAGAAGACAAATCGTCAGCCGTGATTGTAAAAATTCCTTTCCGCCCCGCTTCAAAATATACGGGAATAGTCATCTCATCATTTTCGAAAGCTAACACATTCACACTAAGCTCGTGCCCACCGGTAACAGAATAAAGCTGTGGAGCGCTGACATCTCCTTTCATTTTCCAAGCGTCATAATCACTATCGAAATCCGCACTTGCATCCTTATCAAAGCGAACTATCATTTTATCCGAATAGCCGTTCCCTTGAACCGTCAGAAAAATTTGATTCCCGATAGCAGTCTTTTTGTAAAAAGCTTGCGAGCTATGCTTCCTTTCGTTTTGAGGGATGGTAACAGAGGCACCGGAAGCATTCGCTTTCACCCAAAATCCCTGCCCGGGCGCAATATCTCCGTTAGGATGTGTCCCCGAGGTGCCATTCCACGTAAGATAGTTGGATCCGTCATAAATATATGCCGTAGCATCCACATTATTTTTCGTCCAACTGCTGTTCCAGTTAATAGAAGACGGGAAAGGATTCCCAATCATATTCCAGCCCCGTTTATTCAGCGGCTGTGAAGGGGTGTAACTCAGTCCGCTTACCGTAAGGTCTCCGTTATTCAACACACCTTCATAATTGACCGTTACGTTACCGGTAGTCGAACTTTGAGAATAAGCATAAAAACCTCTTCCTTCGGTCATATCCTGTGAAACAATGGAAATATAATGCCACGTATAGTCGCTCTCATCAAACTGATACAAATACAAATCATTAAAGACACCCGACAAGGCATTGTTGATAGGTGCCGAGACCATATGCCACTGATCCTGTGCAATATAAGATTGAACGGTCGCCGGAACATTATCGGTATTGTGCATCAAGGAGGCAAATCCGCCGGCATCAGCTTGCAATAGCAATCCATTTGTCCCGCTCGCATTGTAAAGTTTTCCGCCAACACTCAGCTTTGTAGAAGGAGGCAGATAAAGATGTGCACCGTTTTCGATAACCATATCCGCACATACAGCGGTTCCGGCACTAATATTTTCAGGATAATTCCCTCCTGCGGGAGAAGCGGGAATCGTAATATTGGTAATTCCGGTTGGTATTTCATGCGTACTCCAATTATTGGGGTCAGACCAATCTTGCGAAGCACTTCCCGTCCAGAGCGTCCTGCGTTTCAAGACGATGTAGTTCATAGAATAGGGCGGTGCTTCAAAGAGGGAAGTATCCGCGAAGGGAGCCGCAAATGCAAACACATCATCCAAATCCGTCGGTCCGCCCCCTTGCGTACTACTCGTCAGACCATTCACATAAAATTTGCGATTACCGACGTTCATATTGTCCGCATAGACGGAATACCAAAAAAGACTATCGGGTCTGGAACCGTCCTCAAGATTCAGTGCGAAAGTAGTAGTATCACCGGAGAAATTGAGTATTACCACCCCCAATTCACCGGAAGAAAAAACAGAAGAATAGACTTTATAATTGTCCGAATTGGAGGATAATTGGGATTTTACCAAAATATCCCCAAAACATTTTCCGTAATAATAGTAAGGTGTATAAGTCGGACGAGCCGTAAAGTTAGCTTGTTTGGGATCATTTTTGGCCAATATCCCATGGGTAAAATCACCGTTAATCCCCCATTCATTGACCCAAATCGTAGATAAATCCACATTAGATTCGACAAAATTGCCGAGGGCATCCGCCACCATAAGTCCTCCGAGCATATTCGTGGTTTCGCCGCCTTGCACATGAAATTCCGTCATACAGACGGGAAAATAGCCGGCGGGTTTTCCGGTGTTCATCAATGCCGATGCTTGCATCTCTTTAATATCTAATTTTATTTCCCGCATGGCGGAATTGACGCCAGCCGGATTGTGTACATTGAAATAATGATGAAAAATCAGATAATCCGCATGATTCCCTACTTCACGAAGCACCTGATTATTCCAGTCAAAGCGATTGTGGCTCAAGACAGCACCAATGCGAATGGTAGAATCTTTAGCCTTCATTGCGTCTGCAAATACACAAAGATCTTCTCCGTACTCTTTTCCGGTAACAATGCTTCCGTTCACATCATATCCATGTTCCCAAGAACCATAACATTCATTCCCAATCTCCCAATACTTAATGTTAGCATTGTGCGTAACGTTATAGTATTCTACCCAAGAGGCTGCATAGTCCGCCGCCTGTTGTACGCGTGCCGCCCGCGTTCCGCTGGGCGTAACCCCGTATCGTGCATAGAAATAATTGACAACTACAGTCGGTTCTCCTTGGGCATTTTGCCGGAATTGTAAAAAGTGATCCGGATCTAAAAATTTCCAATGATAGCCGGAATAGCCATTGGTGGGTATTGCAAAAGTATCGGGGACATTGCCGTCCCAGAAATAAATGTTGGAACCCGAACCGGCAGGATAACGAAAAGCACCGAACTCTTCGTATAAGTGAGAACGGTTGACCAAAGCATCAGAACTTCTGAAATTGGAATTAACCCCAAATTGAGTGGACATTACCTTGGCGATAGTGTCTTTCGGATAAATACTTAGGGAAATATCCTCCGTCCCGGAAGGAAGGTTGTGTACCACAGTAGAATCGGGACGTCTGAAAGTCCTCGGTGAATAGTTATCAAACTGCCTGATCGTTTGAAAATCCACATCCGCATTGACCAAGGAGAAGTCATCAAAATAATAAGTCCCCGTCGTCAAACCATATTGAATCCAAACAAAAAACGAGACACAATTAGTAGTGGCGAAGACAGGAATAGAAAAAGGTTCATAGGTATTATTCAGATGAAGAAAGCGGGATTGAATCACTTTATTTCCTCCTCCTGCATAATTAAATTGGAAGCGGATTCTGACTTGAAGTGTATCGGCTCCCTTGGCATAGAAAGTAAAAAACAACATTTTACCTCTCAGCGAATCGGGAATTGCCATAGTTCCGGATTTAAAAAGCGCATTACCTATACTTCCACCTGTTGAATTAACTACTAATTTTGCCGCCCCCGCAGTATTTGCTCCCGTAGCAATATGGGTTGCCGTTACATTTCCACTCACAGTCCAACCATTTAAATTGTTTAATAAATAGGGATTGTTCGTTACTAAATTGTATTGCGACATTCCCGTAAAGGAAGCAAACAAGATCGCAAAAAATAAGATAAATTTTGTTTTCATTCGTTTCATTCGTTTATTTTATAAATTACTAAACCCCAAGTAAATTTCCGGCAGCAAAGATAGTCTTTTTTCTGAAACATCAAATAAATACTTACTAACAACTGAAATTCCCCGGAACAAAATCAACAGGAAAGCCGGCACTTCCTCATTATTATGGAAAGCACCGGCACCTGTTTATATAAAACTCCGGCAAACACTACTTGATATACACTTTTGCCGTACGATTTTCGTGAAGTCCATTTATATGAACAATCCGGAAGCCCTCCACGGGTTCCAAACGCAATTTATTAAGCGTTCCGCTGATGGCTCTTCTCTTGATGAGTTGCTCTCCAACCAGGTTATACACTTCTATATCGCCCTCGAAAGAGCCGGGAACCGCAACATAAATTACATTATCCACTGCGTAAACAGGAATGGAGACCTCTTCATTCGCATCATTGTCTTCCATATTGGTATAGGCAAAATGGAGCGCAAAACGTTCATTATCATCTCCCGGCATTGCCGCAAAGGTATAATAAGGCAGCTCACGCAAATTAATCATTTTTCCATCCCGTTTGTCTTCCAAGTATATTTCAACCTCCGTATCAAATGATTCGACACCGTCTATCGACAATTGCAAGTTTGATTTTTTCGTAACAGATAAATATACCGGCACAACAACGTACTTTTGTTGCGGCAGGATATTCATAGAGAGTTTGGTAGCTCCTTTGCTCGTCCACATTTGCGGAGCTTCGTCAAATCCCTGAATTTTGTAGGCATCAAAATCTTTATCAAAGCTTTTAAGAGCATCTTTATTGAATCCGACAATCATTT
>WFZU01000268.1 GCA_015489405.1 Bacteroidales bacterium | reverse complement strand
CCTCTTTTCTGAACGATACTTTCATCGTTTGTAATCTCTATGCAAATGTAGCCAAAAATCTAATATAAAGAAAAATAATATACATTTTTTTTGGAATATCGTAAACACAGCACGCACAGGCTTGTTAATTTTGCCGCGGAAACAAAACAAAGTAAGTCGGTATTTGTTTTATTATTCACAGTTTGGAAATGTATGTGTGTTTATGTGCAAAATTTTGAAATTTGATATCTTTCTTCTTCTTTTAGTGTGCTCTCCCGTTTTGACGTATGCTCAACAATATTTCACCTTGAGTGGAACTATAAAAGATGCCAATTCCGGTGAGGACCTTATCGGTGCTACCGTGTATGTGAAAGAGACCGGGAAAGGGGTAGTTACCAATACCTATGGTTTTTATTCGCTCACAATGAAGCCGGGAGACTATCATCTTATTTTCCGTTTTGTCGGCTATCAAGCACAAGAGAAATTACTGCATTTAGAGCATTCCCTGACGCTGAATGTTGAGTTGCAATCCGAAAGCACGGAACTGAAAACCCTTGTCGTAAAGGGTGAAAAAGTTCGCAACAATGTGCGCGGCGGACAAATGGGGATTGTTAAGATGAATGTGAAAGAAATTGAGACGGTTCCGGTTTTGTTTGGAGAGAAAGATATTCTCAAGACGATACAATTGATGCCCGGAGTGAGTGCCGGAAGCGAAGGGAGTTCCGGCTTCTATGTGCGTGGCGGGAAATCCGACCAAAATCTTATCCTGCTGGATGAAGCACCGGTCTATAATGCCGCTCACCTTTTAGGCTTCTTTTCGGTTTTCAATTCGGATGCTTTGAAGGATGTGAAATTGTACAAGGCAGGTATTCCTGCCCGCTTTGCGGGAAGGCTTTCTTCGGTGCTGGATATTCACACCAACAACGGCAATATGAGAGAGTTTAAAGCTACGGGCGGCATCGGCTTAATCTCTTCGCGTTTGACGCTCGAAGGTCCGCTCCGGAAAGATAAATCTTCTTTTATTATCTCCGGGAGAAGGACTTATGCCGATTGGCTGTATTCCTTGGTGAAAAAAGATTTTCAGGGAAATGCGCTCTATTTTTACGACTTGAATGCAAAAGTCAACTATCAATTGAATGAAAACAATCGCGTTTTTGTTTCATACTATTCCGGAAGGGATAAATTCAAATTCAATAACATCGGTTTTAGCTGGGGAAATACTACGATGACGGCACGTTGGAATCATATTTTCAACAGGCGCTTGTTCTCCAATACTTCATTGATTTACAGCGATTACAATTATGAAATCGGTGGCGCATTCGGGAGTACTGTCTTTACGCTCGGTTCGGGTATCCGGGACGGACATTTGAAAGAGGACTTTACCTATTATATAGATGCCAATAATACGCTGCGTTTTGGTTTGGGAACGGACTACCACATTTTTTACCCGGGCAAAAAGGAGGTTATCACGGAGGATACGGTTTCCGGTGTTTTGTTGCAAAAAAATTATGCGCTGGAAAGCGGACTTTATGTCTCCAATGAACAAGAGTTCGGAGCCTTGTGGAAAATGACCTATGGCATCCGGCTTTCGGTTTTCAACCAAATAGGTCCGGGTACCGTCTATTCGTTTGATCCATTGGGGGAAGTGGTGGATTCGACAACCTATGCCGCGGGGGAGATTATTAAATCGTATGTCTATCCGGAACCCCGTATTTCGGTGCGTTATTTATTGTCCGAAAACAGCTCCTTGAAAGCCTCTTATCACCGTACGGCACAGTATCTGCATTTGCTCTCGGGGACTACCTCCGACAGCCCGACGGATATTTGGGTACCCAGCAGCAAAAATGTAAAACCCGGGCTTTCGGATCAATATTCCGTGGGCTATTTTCAAAATTTCAAAGACAACGCCATAGAAACATCTGTGGAAGTATATTATAAGGATATGTTCAACCAGTTGGATTATAAAAACGGTGCTGATGTATTGTTCAATCCGTTGGTAGAAGGCGTATTGACTTTTGGCAAAGCGCGTTCTTTCGGCTTGGAAATATTCCTGAAAAAAAACACCGGAAAATGGACGGGCTGGATTTCATATACCTTGGCAAGTACGAAGAAATATTTTGCGGACATTCAAGATACGTGGTTTTCCGCACGCCAAGACCGGACGCATGATTTGTCCATAGTATCGTCCTACCGTTTCAATCCGCGTTGGACAGTCTCCGCCACTTGGGTGTATTATACCGGCGATGCCGTAACCATGCCGGCAGGGGCTTATGTGGTGAGCGGTTCGCTGATTCCCTATTACACGGAGCGTAATGGTGGGAGAATGCCTGATTATCACCGCTTGGATATTGGGATCACCTTACACGGAAAAGAAAAAAAGAGGTTTCATTCCGATTGGAATCTGTCTGTCTATAATGTCTATGCACGAAAAAATGCGTATTCTATCACTTTTGAGGAAAATCCGGATAAACCCGGAACAATGCATGCGATTAAGACTTCTTTATTCTCCATTATCCCTTCGATAAGCTGGAATTTTAAATTTTAAATTTTGTCTCCGATGAAAAACGTCTTCATACTGATATTTGCTTCTTTTTTCTTTTTCTCTTGTCAAGAGGAAATAGATTTGAAATTGGATAGTGCTGCTCCGAGAATTGTTATTGAAGCAGGACTGACGTTGGCGCCCTATCGTAGCGGGGTGATTGTGAGCCGGACGGGGGATTTCTATGCCTATGATCATATGGATTTGGTGCCGGATGCGGAAGTTTATTTGTCCGACACCTACGGGAATATGGATACGATGGTGATGGTGTCTGATGGCGTTTACGTGCCTACGGGTGCTGTTCCTCTTGTAGCAGGCGAAAGATATGACCTTAAAGTGCTCAAAGGGGACAGTGTTTTCACTGCCTCATCGTATCTTCCGGTGAGCGTTCCGATTGATAGTGTTGTGTATCACATTGATACGATTGAGGGTCCCGGAGCACCTGGGGGGAAACGGACTTATGTCGGTTTGAATTGTTATTTTACGGATGATGGAGATTATCAAGATTATTATCAGATAGCCTTGTATATCAACGGAAAATTCTACCGCAATCCTTTTGCGGGATATATGGTTTTTGACGACGAAATGTTTAATGGTATTCAATTTCCTTTTGAAATACGTCTCTTGGATATTTCAGTAGGGGATACCTTGGGGGTGGAATTGCAGCATATTACCAAAGAAACTTTCGATTATTTCCGCACCCTCAATAATATTGTCAGCCGGAGAATGGGGGGCGGTGGTACTCCCTACAATCCGCTCTCCAATATTCAAGGCGGAGCGCTTGGCGTTTTCAGCGCATACGGATTGGATGGACGGACACTTATTATTCAAGCCGGTAAAAATCCCTGATTCTTATTTTGATAAAAAATATTCCCGTTGAAGAAAAGGTTTGATTTCGTAAACAACCTTTTCAAAAATCATTTGTCTTTCCCTCGTTTACATTTCCCCGTCAGAGGAAAATTTTTTATTTAAATAATGTTTATATGAAGAGATTGTTATTTCTAATTGCCTTGTATGCAGGGATTAGCCATTTGGTCGTAGCTCAAATGACGTATTCCAAAGCGAAGATTTATGTGGATGAGGACGGAGTCCAAAATTTGTCTCATTTAGGAATTGATGTTACCGAAGGGATTGTAAAAAAAGGGGTGTTTTTTATTTCCGATTTTTCTTCCGCCGAATTGGCGAAAATTGCCGGAGCGGGTTATTCGTATGATATATTGATTCCGGATGTCAGCGAATTTTATCTAAAAAGAAACCTCAATGCCTCTATGAATAAGGCGGATTACAAATCCCCCTTGGATGAGGAGTGGCCTGTTCCGGATGGATTTACGTTCGGAAGTATGGGGGGCTTCCTGACTTTTGATGAAGTCGTCGAAAAATTGGATGATATGGCTGCCAATTATCCCAATCTTATTACACCGAAGGTGAGCATCGGGCAGAGTATCGAAGGAAGAGAACAATGGATGGTGCGTATCTCGGACAATCCCGGAGTTGATGAAGGTGAGCCGCAAGTGCTTTACACGGCTTTGCACCATGCGCGCGAACCGGAAAGCATGATGCAGATGATATTTTTTATGTATTATTTGTTGGAAAATTATGATACGGATCCGGAAGTCCAAAATATTGTAAACAATACGGATATGTATTTTATTCCGGTGGTCAATCCGGATGGATACGAATACAACCGCACTACCAACCCCAACGGAGGCGGCATGTGGCGAAAAAACAGACGCAATAACGGTGGCGGTAGTTACGGCGTCGATCCAAACAGAAATTACGGTTATAAGTGGGGGTGGGACAATAACGGTTCTTCACCCGATCCCGGTGATGAAACGTATCGCGGAACGGCAGCCTTCTCAGAACCGGAAATTGCCAATATGAGGGATTTCGTGAATGCTCACAATTTCCTTTTGGCTTTCAATTATCATACGTTTTCCAATCTATTGTTGTATCCTTGGGGATGGACAGAGGAACTTTGCCCCGATAATGACGCTTTCGCAACTATGTCTTTCATGATGACCGCCGAGAACGGATATATTTGGGGACCTTCCAGTACGACTATCTATCCCACCAATGGGGATGCCAATGACTGGATGTACGGTGAACAAACGATGAAAAATAAGATTTTCTCTTCTACAACAGAGGTGGGAGGTTATGACGATGGCTTTTGGCCCCCGCAATCCAGGATTATTCCTCTTGCACAAGAAAATATGTTGGCGAATTTTCTGCTTGCTTATTTTGCCGGTAATTATGCTACGGTGAAAGATGTGTCGCCGGACTATGTGAGTCAATTGACGGGCTATTTTTCGTTTGATTTGACACGCTTGGGATTGCAAGAGGGCGGAGTTTATACGGTCTCGATTGAACCGGTTTCCGGAAATATTTCTTCTGTGGGAGCGCCCAAAACCTTTTCCGGTTTGGCGTATCAAGAGACCGTGCACGACTCTATTGATTTTCATCTTTCGGCTACTATGGTGAGCCCGGAGATTAAGTTTAAAGTGGTTTTGGACAATGGGGATTATACCATTGAAGATACGATTACCAAATATTACGGTCAGCAGGTCGTAATTTTTGAAGATGATGCCTCGGGGATGAGCAATTGGACCGGTCAATGGGCGATTACCGCAGAAGATTTCCATTCGGCTCCCTCTTCCATTACCGATTCGCCCAATAGCAATTATGGGAATAATTCTACGAAGATAATTACGATGAATGATTTTGTGGATCTGCCCATAGAGGCTGTCTCCGCTTCTATGAGCTTTTGGGCAAAATGGGATATAGAAGCCGGTTGGGATTATGTGGAGGTTGAAATCTCTACCAACGGAACCACTTGGACGCCTTTGTCCGGAAATTATACAAAGACCGGCAATGATTATCAAGATCCGGGACAACCGATCTATGACGGAACCCAAAATGAATGGGTTAAAGAGGAAATCCCGTTAATGGATTATCTTGGGGAGCAAGTGAAATTTCGTTTTAAGCTGGTGAGCGATGACTATGAAACCCGCGACGGATACTATTTCGATGACTTTCAAATTAGCTGGGTGGACAACCTGGTAGGGGTAAACGAGGATACGAAATATGCCATGAATATAAAAGTATTCCCGAATCCGGTTTCGGATATGCTAAGCTTCAAACTTCCGGAGGAAAATCTTAACGTACGAATTTATAATGTGTTGGGTGCGGAAGTTGAGCGTTTTGATAGCCAAAATCGTCCGGTGTACCGGAAGAATATTCAAGACTGGAAGCCCGGTGTATATTTTTATGAAGTCAAAAAAAGAGACAAAGTTCTAAAAAGAGGAAGATTTATAAAAGAATAAATGCCTGAATTCTCCTCTAAAATATTGAAAAAAGTCCCCTTCTCGGGGACTTTTTGTCGAATACTTAATAGTGTTTGCCCATAAAGTCAAGAGCTTGAGCTGGAATGT
>WFZU01000267.1 GCA_015489405.1 Bacteroidales bacterium | reverse complement strand
GTCTATAATGTCCAATAACTTCGTTACGCTCATACTCAAAACAGTCATTGACAAAAGTCAACTCCTTGATTTTGAGTATTTCGCAAGCCTTGTTCTTGAACATTATAGCCTAGACTCCCGACTTTATAGACAGACACTATATAGTGCTTGTCCATAAAGTCAAGAGTCTGTCTACAATGTCCAATAAAGCGTTACGCTCATACTCAAAACAGTCTTTTCGGCAAGCTCAATGCATCGCATTGACAAAAGTTAACTTCTTGGTTTTGAGTATTTCGCAAGCCCAACCTGTGCATACTGCAGACAGGCTCGTTCTTGAACATTCCAGGTCAGACTCCGGACTTTATGGACAGACATTAAATATCAAAATTTCCATATTTTGTTCCATTTATTGATGCGCAAGTCTCTTTTCTTTTTCGCAAAGCGAATAATGAAAAAATGAGCAAAGCCGGCAAGCCGGAACGGGCAACTTCAAACAAGGGTAATATTTTCAATTTTCGAACGAAATTATTTTCGTACCTTTGTGCATTCAAAGCAAACGCTATGGTATTGAATTACATCTGGATTGCCTTTTTCGTGATAGCCTTTATCACCGGAATGATAAAATTTATTTTCTTCGGGGATATGGAGGTTTTTCCGGCGATGGTCGGAAGCACTTTTGAAATGGCAAAAACCGCTTTTGAAATTTCCCTGGGGCTGACCGGAGTCTTAAGTCTTTGGCTTGGATTGATGAAAATAGGGGAGAAGGGAGGAGTCGTAAAGATTATTTCCAAACTATTATCTCCGTTTTTTGCAAAAATTTTTCCGGATGTTCCCAAAGACCATCCCGCTATCGGTTCCATTACGATGAACATCTCCGCCAATATGCTCGGCTTGGACAATGCCGCCACCCCTATGGGACTCAAAGCGATGGAAGAGTTGCAAGAGCTAAACACGCACAAAGATACCGCCTCCGATGCGCAAATTATGTTTTTAGTCTTAAATACTTCCGGTTTGACATTACTGCCCATCAGTATTATGGTTTACCGGGCGCAGCTCGGAGCTGCCAATCCTTCGGATATTTTTATTCCCATATTGTTGGCAACCTTTTTTTCGACACTGGCGGGACTGTTGGCAGTCGCTTTTTTTCAAAAAATCAACCTGCTCAACAAGGTTGTGCTGTCCTATCTCGGAGGGCTGAGCGCTTTGGTAGCCGGCATCATTTACTATTTTTCGGGACTCGAACAGGAACAAATTACCCGCATTTCCACCCAAGCAAGCAATATTATTCTCTTTGGTGTGATCGTATGGTTTATTTCCATGGCGGCAATTAAGAAGGTCAATGTTTATGAATCTTTTATCGAAGGAGCCAAAGAGGGGTTTTCGATAGCCGTTAAGATTATTCCTTATTTGGTTGCCATACTGGTTGCCGTCGGGGTGTTCAGGGCTTCCGGGGCGCTGGACTTATTCACTTCCGGCATCAAGCATCTTGTTTCCGCCATGGGCGTCAATACGGATTTTGTAGATGCCTTGCCAACGGCTTTGATGAAGCCCCTCAGCGGAAGTGGTGCCCGCGGGATGATGGTTGAGACGATGAAGACCTTCGGAGCGGACTCCTTTGCAGGACGCCTTGCTTCCATATTCCAAGGTGCTACGGATACGACCTTTTATGTGATTGCCGTTTATTTCGGCTCGGTCGGGATACGCAAAACCCGTTATGCCGTAACGGCAGGTCTGATAGCCGATTTTGCCGGCATCTTGGCTGCTATCGTGATAGCTTATCTTTTTTTCGGCTAAAATCGCGACGCAATTCCAGACTCACGCTTTTCACCTTATTTCCGATAGGGGGATTGATTTTCTGAATCTTAAGTCTCATCTTTTTGATTTCGGGAAATTCGTCGTGTACCCGGTCAACGATTCTCCGCGCAATGTTTTCAACGAGTTTTGACTTTTTCTCCATCTCCTCTTTGATTACGAGATAGACTTTGGAATAATCAACCGTATCTGCGAGCTCATCCGATTTTTCCGCCTTGCGGGTTTTCGTCTTAAAGAAAAAATCAAGGACAAAACGGTTGCCGATGGTCTGTTCTTCGTCAAAATGTCCGTGATAGGCATAAAACTCCATTTGTTCGATTCCGATCCAAGCCATATGAAAGAAATTTTAGTGTGAGTCTTTTTGTTTGACAATTGCTTGCACGCCGGCACGAATGCGTTCGATCACTTCCTCTTTTCCCAACAATTGCATAAGTGCAAACAAATCCGGACCCTTTCCGGAACCGACGAGGGTGAGCCGTAGAGGCAACATTATCGCACCGAAGCCTGTTTCCTTTTCGGCGACATAACTTTCAAACAACGTCTTGATAGAACCCGCATCAAAATTATCCAAGGATTCGAGCCGGGGGACAAAATCCAACAACAATTGAGCGGTATTTTCTTTCCACTTTTTGCGCACCAACTTGGCATCGTAGTCCGGAGGGCGTATAAAAATAAAAGAGGAGTGTTCCCACAAATCGGGAATAAGGTTTGCCCTCTCTTTAATCATTGACACTGCTTTTTCGACAAAGTCGATAGGGGTTTCAATTCCTTTTTCCTTGACTATGGGAAGTAGCATACGTGCCAATTCGCTATCGGTTTTTTCCTGAATGTAGTGATGATTGTACCACAAGGCTTTTTCGGGATTGAAACGGGAGCCCGATTTTCCTACTTTATCAAGGTCAAATTTCGCTATCAGTTCTTCCATAGAAAGAAACTCCTGTTCGTCGCCCGGACTCCAACCCAGCAGGGCAAGCATATTGATGACCGCCTCAGGCAAATAGCCTGCCTCGCGATATCCCGGGAATACCTCTCCGTTTTCCGGATTTTTCCACTCCAAAGGAAATACGGGGAAGCCCATTTTATCGCCGTCCCTTTTGCTCAACTTTCCTTTACCGGCAGGTTTCAGAATAAGCGGCAAATGGGCAAAAGAGGGCATCTCTTCTTGCCAGCCGAAAGCCTCGTACAGCAGATAGTGAAGCGCCAAAGACGGAAGCCATTCTTCGCCGCGGATAACGTGTGAGATTTGCATCAAATGGTCATCTACTACATTGGCTAAATGATAAGTAGGCATTCCGTCGGATTTGAATAAGACTTTGTCGTCCAAGGTGTTGGTGTTTACTTTTATTTCGCCCCGGACTTTGTCGTGCAATACCAGCAAGCGGTCTCTTTCCATCTTAAAACGTACTACATAAGGCACGCCTTCTTCCAGCAACTTTCTGACTTCGTCTTCCGGCAGGGATAGCGAATTGCGCATCTTGTGGCGAATATGTGCGGCATAGCTGGTGTTATCGGCTTTCTCTGCTTCCAATTGCCGGCGCATCTCCTCCAATTCGGCGGCACTGTCAAAAGCATAGTAGGCTTTCCCTTTGTCTATCAATTGTTGTACGTAGGATTGATAAATAGTTTTCCGTTCGGACTGCCGGTAGGGACCGAAGTCTCCACCAAGCGCCGGGCTTTCGTCAAAATTGATTCCCAACCATTGCAAGGATTGGACGATATAGTCTTCTGCACCGGGGACGTATCTTTTTTGGTCGGTATCTTCGATACGAAGAATAATTTTTCCCTTATGATGACGGGCAAAAAGAAAGTTGAACAAGGCGGTCTTGACTCCACCGATATGCAGAGGACCGGTGGGACTCGGTGCAAAACGAACACGTATCTCTCTTTCCATATTAATCATTTTTTTTCAGGCTGCGAAAGTAGTTAATTTTTTGTGCCGGACTATATCAAATTGTGGAAATTTCGCTGATGGGATATTGTCTTGAAACAGCTTGGTGGGACAAGTCAATGGTGCAAATAATTCAATGGTGCAATGATATAATGGTGCAATGATACAATGGTATGAATATGCAATGGGTTTGTGGAAAAACGCCACTCCGTAGGAGTGAAATCTTTGTAGCCCTGATTGTTCAATGATACAACGGTGCAATTATACAATGAATGGGGTGAGTTGCACAGGGTTTAAGCAGAGGGATTTTGCGGCGAAGCCGCAATTGTCAATTCTCAATTCAACATTCTCCATTGAAAAAAGCCACTCCGTAGGAGTGCAACCTTTGTAGCCCTGCACGTCCGTGCAGGGAAAATGTTATGCAATAACACCCGCAGGCGAAATATCGCAAAATTGGAAAACGGAGATTGCTGCCCTGCGGAATGGAAAAAATAAGCCGCGAATGCACGAATGCATTTTTTGTACAATGATACAATTATACAATGGGTTTATGCATAAAAAGCTCCGTAGGAGTGAAATCTTTGTAGCCCTGATTGTTCAATGATATAATGGTGCAATGGTTCAATTATAC
>WFZU01000266.1 GCA_015489405.1 Bacteroidales bacterium | reverse complement strand
GTCCACGTCCGAATGAATATATTTTACTTTGATTTTCAGATTAAAAAGGAAAGTGGAAAGTTCTTCCGCCATTCTTTTGGTCAGGGTGGTAACGAGCACCCTTTCCGATTTTTCGATGCGGATACGGATTTCTTCGAGCAGATCATCCATTTGTGTCAGGCTCGGGCGTACTTCAATCCTGGGGTCCAATAGTCCGGTCGGACGAATAAGCTGTTCGACGATGACGCCCTGTGCTTTCTCGAGTTCCAAATCGCCCGGAGTGGCACTGACATAAATAATCTGATTGTTGAGTTGCATAAATTCCTCAAATTTCAGGGGTCTGTTGTCCAGGGCGGCGGGCAACCGGAAACCGTATTCAACCAGGGATTGCTTGCGCGAACGGTCTCCGCCGTACATAGCTTTCACTTGGGGCAGGGTAACATGACTCTCGTCAATGACGGTAATAAAGTCCGGAGGGAAATAATCCATCAGACAGAAGGGGCGGCTGCCGGGTTTGCGGCGGTCAAAATAGCGGGAATAATTCTCTATGCCCGAGCAATAGCCCAATTCGCGCATCATTTCAATGTCATAGGTAACGCGGTCCAGCAGGCGTTTGGCTTCAAGGTGTTTGCCGTTTTCTTTCAGATAGTCCACCCGGGCATACATATCCGCTTCTATTTCCTTCAAAACACCCTTCATTTTCTCGTGAGAGGTAACGAAAATATTTGCCGGAAATATTTTTAATTCCTTAAATGATTCGATGTATTTTCCCGTGACCGGGTCAAAAGATTCTATCGCTTCGATTTCGTCTTCCCAAAATATTACGCTGAAAGCGGTATCCGAATAGCCGGGGAAAATATCCACGCGGTCTCCCCGCACGCGAAATTTTCCGTAGGTAAACTCAATGTCATTGCGCGAATAGAGCGATTCAACCAATTTGTTGAGAAAATAATTCCGGTCCATCCGGCTTCCGACTTTGATGATTTGCGTATTTTGGTAGAAGTCTTCCGGATTGCCGATTCCGTAAATAGATGATACGGAGGCGACTACGATAACGTCTTTTCTGCCCGACAGAAGGGCGGAAGTGGCGCTCAAACGAAATTTCTCAATCTCCTCATTGATAGCCATATCTTTTTCGATATAGGTGTCGGTGGTAGGCAGGTAGGCTTCCGGCTGGTAATAGTCGTAGTAGGAAACGAAATATTCCACGCGATTGTTGGGAAAAAACTGCTTAAATTCCGAATAAAGTTGGGCGGCAAGCGTTTTGTTATGGCTTAAAACCAAAGTCGGCTTTTGCACTCTTTCGATGACATTGGCAATGGTAAAAGTCTTCCCCGATCCGGTAACCCCCAGTAAAACCTGATGAGGATTGCCGTCTTCAATACCTGCCACCAGTTGCCGGATAGCTTCCGGTTGGTCTCCCGTGGGGGAAAAATCCGAAATAAGTTCAAATTTCATAGTCTTATGCTTTTTTGCGTGTTTGTTCCGGAGAAATACTGCCCGCTGTTTTTTTTCGTCCGGATTGATTGAAATACCTGTCAATTTGGTCAAATAAAAAGC
Source organism: Bacteroidales bacterium (assembly GCA_015489405.1). Classification (GTDB taxonomy): domain Bacteria; phylum Bacteroidota; class Bacteroidia; order Bacteroidales; family S143-32; genus S143-32. Next base: position 2,067 of record WFZU01000266.1, on the reverse strand, counting down.
CTTGAACCAATGCTCCCACAGATATGAAAAAGCTGAAAACAAGGGTGTATCGAAGCCCGAAGAACCCTATCATCAACGGGATAAGAGTCAGTTTTACGCTTTTTCCGTAGATGAAAGTTACCAAGCCCCCTTTGCTCCATCCCGATTGTTGAAGCGTATGAAGTAGGGGAAACCATGCGAAAATAGGACCGTGACTGATAATGCCGGCTATTAGACTGATATTGTAGCCTCTGAGACGGGATTTCCCTTTGAGCATCTTGGCTATTTTCTCCTTTGGAAAATAATAGGCAACCAATGCCGAAAGAAAGATGACGAGAGCAAAAACAGGGAGCAGAAAAAGAAAGTTTTTTCCCCAGCGGTAGATACATTCCGTAATCCGTTCCGGTTTTATAAAATACAATACGATGTATAGAATAAGTACGGCAAGCAGAAACGGAAATCCTTTGAATTTGCTTTTCCGGTTCTTTGTATCTTTCTTCATATCAGTATATTATAAGTTTGAACAATAAAAAAGGTAAGTATCAATGTGAACCCGATTGCCATCGCAGTGCGAATGAAGACAAAGCGTTTCCCGAAAAACTGTATTTCCATGGGAATTTGCACGATGCCAACGCTTACCCAAGCCAGCAGGAAAGCGGTAATGGCATAGTAGGAGATTCCTTTTTGAAGTAATTCTCCCCCCAGAATATAGCTGATGACCGCATTTCCCAACATCAGACTCCCCACGAAAGTTCCTTTCAGGGTGTCGGGCAATTTATCTCCTGTAAAGATATGGCGTATATCTTCGATTTGAACATAATTGGTCAAGAGTGCCGCTAATCCCAGAATCCCCAAAATCATCGGACTCATCCGGAAAATATTGAGAGCGGATTTTTTTATTGCGTCAGCGAATTTCATAAGCTACTTCATTTGTTCTATTCTCTTGCATAGATATAAAGAAAAATGATACAAAATCAAAAAAAATTAAAGTGGTATCAATCTCTTTTCGTCCCGGGTGGCGGCTCTTCGACAGGCTGTTTTTTTATCTCTTTTGCAAAGCGGATATTACGCTGCAAACCTTCATATTTTGAGCGTTTTAAAGGTGATTTCTTAAACCATTTCCGGAAGTCTTCCCGGCTTAGATTCTCCCATTTTTCTTTGTTCATTTCCATCAATTCCGCCGGGGGCGAAAAGGCTTCCTCTTGTGTTGGCACCGCAAAGCGGATATTGTAAGGACAAACATCTTGACAAATATCGCACCCGAAAATCCAATTTTGAAACCCGCCGGCGAATGTTTCCGGGATTTCTCCTTTATGTTCAATCGTAAGATAGGAAATACAGCGGTTGGCATCTACCGAATAGGGGCGGAGCGCCTGCGTGGGACAAGCCTCTATGCAGCGCGTACACTTGCCGCAATAGTTAGCCGTCAAGGCTTCATCCGGCGGGAAAGCATAGTCTGTGATGATTTCCCCGATAAAGAAGAATGACCCTTTGCGTTGTTGTATCAACAACGTATTTTTTCCGATCCAGCCGAGCCCGCTTTTTTGTGCCCAAGCTTTGTCGAGTACCGGAGCCGAATCCACAAAAGGACGTGCCGATAGTCCGGGCTCTATGCTTTGCATATAACGAATGAGCGTCCAAAGTTTCTCTTTCAGTACGAAGTGGTAATCTTTGCCATAGGCATATTTGGATATTTTGTAATTGTTTTCCGTAGGTAAAATCTTTTTTGGAAAATAATTGAATGTCAGTGAAATAACGCTCTTTGCATTCTCAAAAAGGAGGGCGGGGTCAGTTCTCTTTTCAAAATGGTTTTCCATATAGGTCATACCCGCATGAGCCCCTCTATCCAGCCATTGGCGCAGGTATTTTGCCTCTTCGGGCAAAAAATCAACGGCAGAAAATCCGCTGTTGTCAAAGCCCAGTTCGACAGCTTTCGCACGAACCATATTTTTGAAAGAGTGCTGATCTTTTGTGTTTGAAAATAGTTCTTTTCTTCCTTCTTCCATCGTGTATCAATGATTTGCAAAGTTAATACAATCCTTTTTGCGTTGGAACGAAGATAATATATATTTTTGCCCCCCGTTAATG
>WFZU01000265.1 GCA_015489405.1 Bacteroidales bacterium | reverse complement strand
GTTATACAACATTGCATTTCTTTCCTTTTGGGTGATATTATTGTCGCCCCTCAGGATATCGGTCAGCCCGTTATTATATTTCAATCCGCCAATCAGAGAAGTGGATTCGTCAATAGAGTATTCCACTCCACCGGCAAAAATCAGGGAGAGCTTAGCAAAATTTACTTCTTTTTCCTCTACCAAGTCTTTGGTGTAATCAAAAGCTTTGGCACCAGCTTCAATGGGTAATACGCGGTCACTGGCTTTCGCCGAAAGGCGTATTCCGAACTCTGTTCCGAATTGTCCGAAATAGGAAAGTTTGCCGAATTGGTTGGTTTTCATCTTCATCAATACCGGCAGTGTAAGATATTTAGTGCTCAGATTCCGTTCTACACTAGCCCCGTTAGCGGTGAGAGTTGTATTGGGCACATCTTTGCTTGTATATTCGTAATTTTCCTGAAAATTCAAGTTGCCTCCCATAAAATCCATACCGACTCCCGTGCTGATGAAATAGTTGTCTGTCAAGGCAATATCACTGAGAAATCCCCATGAGAATCCAAAATCCGATCCTCCGGACTCGTATCCTTCCGTGGAAGGAGAAAGCCAACTTACGGTGGGGGCAATGCTAAATCCGAAACGGTATGCTTTCGTTTGTGCTTGCACTAACTGACTGCTTATTGCTAATACGATAATAAATAAAAATCCTAATTTTCTCATTCTAATTGTATTTTTTTGTTTATAATATTCTTTTTTACCTGTTCATACTATTGCTAAAGCGAAAAATAGTTTTTTTAGTTCGCAAAGTTAATTAAATTAATTTTACAAACTCAAATATTTTATAAAAAATGGTCAATGATAGAATTGATAGAAAATCGCTTGGTTGCAAAAACCTTTGAAGGCTTGGAGGCGGTGTTGGATTTGGAGTTACGGCGTATCGGTGCCCGAAACACGAAAATCATTAAACGGGCCGTTGCTTTTGACGGGGACCTGCGTTTGATGTACAAGGTTAATTACCTGAGTCGTATCGCTTTGAGGGTTCTCAAAACCATTGCGGTATTGGACGCACGGAACGAGCAGGAACTCTATGACGGGATCGCACAAATTCCCTGGGAAGATTGGTTCTCCGTACGCACGACGATAGCCGTGGACGGTATAAGTAACCACTCCAATCTGACGCATTCCCGCTATATTGCATTGAAAACAAAAGATGCTATCGTGGATCGTTTCCGCAACAAGTACGGCAAACGTCCGGATGTGGATACACGCAATCCGGAAGTCCTCATTAACGTGCGCATATTTAAAAACAAAGCCACGGTTTCACTGGACAGTTCGGGGGCGCCCTTGTATCGTCGCGGATACCGGCAAACGGTCGGAATCGCTCCAATCAATGAAGTGTTGGCGGCGGGACTTATCCAGCTCAGCCATTGGGACAAAAACGAAGCCTTTTTGGATCCGATGTGTGGTGCCGGAACTATCGCTATTGAGGCAGCACTTTACGCACTTAAAATACCGGCAGGATATTACAGGGAAACATTTGCTTTTCAACATTGGTACAATTATGACCACAAACTGTGGACGCAAATAAAAGAGGAATATCAACCGGACTTCTCGCGCAAGATTCCCAATATCTATGCTTGGGATAAATCCGGAATTGTCATGCACAAAGCGAAGGAGAATATTGAGTTTGCCGGATTGAGTGATTTTATACAGACCAAAGTATGCTTTTTTGAGGATACGGAAGCTCCCGAACCCAAGGGGCAGATAATCACTAATCCGCCTTACGGCGAACGTATCGGAGTGCAGCGCCCGAAGGAATTTTACCGGATGATCGGCGACACGCTCAAACAAAAATATCTTAATTGGCAAGCCTGGATTATCAGCAGCGACCTGAAACATCTCCGTTTTGTAGGACTCCGCCCCACCAAACGCTATCCGCTGCTCAACGGACAATTGGAGAGCAATTACGTACGCTACGATGTATATGAAGGAAGTAAAAAAATAAAGAAAAATAACAATCGCCACGACCGCGATGACCGCCTCCGCCGAAAACGGAAGGATACACGGGATAAATCCAAATGACAGCCTGCCCGGCGCGGACAGCTGCCTACCCACTACTAAAAGGCGGATGAATTGCAAAAATATAAATTTTTTATTCCTTTTGACAAAAAAAGTTCTGAGTGTACAAAACTGATAGCCCCGGAAATGGCTTATAGCACAAAATTCCATCTTAACATAAGCATTACCATTCACGGGTTCAATAGGAAGGTGTGAGGGACTACGGCGGGCATTTGTAGCTGCCGGTATTCAACTTGATAATGTTTTGCTATTTTGTCCAATCTTCAATTGTAATATCTCTAATGTTTTTATAGTGTTTGATGTTATTGGTTACAAGTATCATATTATTTGAAACAGCACTTGTACCTATTAACAAATCAAAGTCATCAACGGTTTTTCCTTTTTTTCTTAATCGTGATTTTTCTACGGCGTAAAAGTCAAGAGCATTGAATATGGGAACAATTTTAATCCCGTTTAAGAAGACATCTAATACTTCTCTATTTTTCTTTTTCTGCACGCTATTTTCTACACCAAATTTCAATTCGGCAACTGTTATTTCAGAAACATAGCAATGCTCACTCCCAACAGTATTAATTTTTTCTTTAAGATTGTAAAGTCCTTTTAAGTAATAAATGCAGATGTTGGTGTCTAGGAGATATTTCATTATAGTTGTTCAATTTGTCTATTGAAATTTCGATTTTCTCTCAATTCTGAAATTATTTCATCAGCGGATTTGTCTGATTTCCAACCACCGAAAGCATCATTTATTGAAGTGTTATTATTTGATGCACTCCCTTTTAAAGTGTTTGCAATTTTTTCGATTAAATTAATTTTTATTTCGGGACTTAAATTTCTGATAAGTCCAAAATAGTTTTCCAGTAGTTTAGTATTTACTTCCGTCGTTTTCATATATCAAAGATTATTTTTTCCCATTAGATCGAAACTTTGTCCGCTATTTGCCTGCCCAGGCGCGGACAGCTGCGCACCCACTACTAAAAGGCGGATGAATTGCAAAAATACAAATTTTTTATTCCTTTTGACAAAAAAGTTCTGAGTGTACAAAAC
>WFZU01000264.1 GCA_015489405.1 Bacteroidales bacterium | reverse complement strand
TTTAAAGAACAACAAACGCTTTCATTTGAAGCTGAGAAAACAGCAAAACTTGAAAATTTTTATATTAGCAAAATTAAAAACAAGAGATTGCTTAAAATTGCACTAATATACGGAGCAAATGCTTCGGGAAAAACTACGATATTAAAAGCACTTGATTTTTTGAGAAATTTAGTTTTAAATCCTCCTGACAAAAAGACGGAGAAATTGAATTTCCAACCATTTTTATTTGACCATAAAACGTCAAATGAGGACTCAATCTTATCCATTGATTTTTTTCAAAATGAGGTAAAATATTTTTACGAAGTAAAATTTAACCGAAACGCCGTGGTAGAGGAAACTCTAAAAACCTTTAACCCCAATAAATCAACTGTCTTTACCAGGACAACAGATTTAAAAAACCAGTTTACTGAAATTCAATTTGGCAACAAAATAAAAATACCGAAAATATCAGTTCAATCTCTTGAAGCAAATACACTTTGGAATAATACGGTGTTGGGAGGATATTTAAAAACCAATATCGAAATAAGAGAATTGAAAGACGTTACGGATTGGTTCAAAAATTATTTAAGCCCTATGATTTATCCGAGGTCGGAACTTGCGATGTTTATTACGTCCCTTTTGAATCAAAAGAAAATAAAAAAAGAAAATGTTTTGACAATCATACAAAAAGCCGATCTAAATATCTCAGACATAATAATTGAAGAAAGGGATGAAGACATTCCGGAAGGGCTGTTAGCACTTCTCGAAAAGACCTCGGGTGTTCACGGTGAAGACTTGGACAGAATTAAAACAAAAAAGAAAATAACGACTGTCAAATTGGATTTTGAACATACTGTTAAGGGGGAAAAATACATTTTACCTTTTGAATTAGAATCCGAAGGGACTAAAAGATACTATGGATTTGCCGGTCTGTTAAATTTACTAATACAAAAACAAAAAGCATTTCCCATTGACGAATTAGACGCTTCGCTACATCCCGATTTATACCAATATTTCCTTCTGGCATTTCTGGCAAACTCAACAAATTCTCAAATCATTGCCACCACACATAACAGGGAAATGTTAAATGACAAAAGTATCATCAGAGATGACGCTTTGTGGATAACCGACAAATCGGAAGATGCTTCTACCGAACTATATTCTTTTGCTGATTTTGATTCATCGGTTATCCGGAATTCAACAAACAGATTGAATGCATATAAAAGTGGGAAACTTGGAGGAACTCCAAATGTTAGTGATTATTTCTTTGATTTGGATTAATGGCAAGAAGGAAGAATAAAATATCAAAACCGAAAAAAGAAACCCTTGCGGTTGTCGTGGACGGCGAAACCGAAGTATGGTATTTTCAAATGCTAAAAAGAAATGAAACCAAGCTGGCTGTTAATATTGAACCGAAAATTCCCCAAAAAAAGAAATTATCCGAGAAATATAAAAAGGTCATTGAATTAGCAGCTGATTACTCAAAAGTGTTTTGGTTGATAGATTTAGATACTATTGTTAAAGAATCAAAAGAGGGGAAACGCAACCAATTTCAAGTCCTGAAAAACTACCTCAAAATCATAGATAAGAACTACAAAAACGTAGTAAGCATTTTAAATAACCCCTGTTTGGAATTTTGGTTTCTCCTACATTTTGAACAAACTACAAAACATTTTCCTCAATGTAAAAAGGCGGAAACAGAACTTAAAAAATATCTTAAAGATTATGAGAAAACACAGAAATATTTTACCAAACAGGACAATGATATTTATCTGAAACTAAAACCCAATCTAACTATTGCTATGAGAAATGCCCAAAACACCCAAAGGAAGGACCTTAATGAAATAGAAAAAGCAATCTGCGAAATGAATTTATTTTTTGAATACGGGAAATTAAAAAACATAAAAAAATAAGAGGCGTATATCATCCGGAATGTTCTTTTGTTATTATGCACAATAATTTCAAAGAAAAAACGGAAAGACCAACAATTAGTGTTTGTCCATAAAGTCCGGAGTCTGAAATAGAATGTTCAAGAACAAGGCTTGCGAAATACTCAAAATCAAGGAGTTGACTTTTGTCAATGACTGTTTTGAGTGTGAGCGTAACGAAGTTATTGGACATTATAGACAGACACGTATTAGTTTTATTTAAGGACATTACATCACTGATAAAATATCCCGCCTGTAATAATACCCGAGCATCAAACTGCGTGTAATCATAAAAAGATTGATTGCCAGCCACAAGCTGTGATTTCCGAGGCTTCCTTTCAACAAATAATACACAGGCAAAAAAACCAAAAAAGTAGCTACCAAAAGCGTATTCCGCATAGGGCGGGACGACAAGGTGCCGATGAATATCCCGTCCAACACAAAAGCGGCGATAGAGCTAAGGGGAATTATTGCCAACCAGAAGATGTAACCTTCTGCCGCCATCAAAACCTCCTCTATATCCGTCATCAACGAAAGAATATTCCTGCCGAAAAGCAGGTAAACAAGCGAAAACAACAAACTGATTACCAAGCCTATACGGAATACCGCACGGGACATTGCACGAAAGGCTTTTCCGTCGCCGGCACCGGAATATTTCCCGCTCAACGATTCGGCCGCATAAGCAAAACCATCCGTGAAATAGGCAAAAAACATTAAAAACTGGAGCAGTAAAGCATTCATTCCCAATATGGTCTCCCCAAATTGGGCAGAGACAGCCGTAAAAAACGAAAAGGTAAAAATCAAGGTTACCGAGCGAATCATAATATCCGTGTTGACCTTTGCAAACAGCTTTAGTTCCGTCCATTGAATCAGACTTTCACTTCGCTTTTGCGAAAATAGTTCCCGGTATTGGCTACGTATCAGCCAAAGCCCCAGCAGCAAACCGGCATATTGTGCAATCAAGGTACCCCAAGCCACGCCTGCCGATAAAAAGCCGAAATGATAGACCAAAACATAGCTGAGAGCTATATTGATAAGATTTACAAAGAGCGCAATATACAAGGGACTCTTGGCATTTTGCATCCCGATAAACCAGCCGGTCAAGCCGATAATCCCCAGCGATGCGGGTGCCGCCCAAATCCGTATCCGGAAATACTGCTTGGCATTTTGCTCTACTTCCTGCGTTGCATCCAAGAGCCAAAAGCTGAGTTTCTCAACCGGCAATTGCAAGGCAATCAACAACATACCTGCCACAAAAGCTAAGAGTAAGACCCGATAAAGAGTAATGATTTGCTTGCCGGTATTTTGTTGCCCGAAATATTGAGCCACAAAGCCGCTGGTACCCATTCGCAGAAAAGAAAATATCGAATAAATAAAACTAAAAATAACACTCCCGAGGGCAATAGCATCCAAATATACTTCCGAATCCAGATGTCCCATAATCGCCAAATCAACCATTCCTAAAACAGGCACGGTAATGGCAGTGAGCATATTGGGAATGGAAAGCAGGAAAATCTCTTTATATACCTTGTTTATCTGCAATGCTTCAAAAATTGATCCGTTCAAATATGTATGATTTCTCTTTTGCCTTCCGGATAAAAACGGGCAAGACCTTCTCCAATTTGTCAATACAAGAAGCCTTATCGTGCAACACGTAAATCGTTCCGGGGCGCAGATGTTTCAACATTCGTTGCAACAATATAGAAGCATCAAGCTTTTCGTCAAAATCGCCGGGCATTACGGTCCACATAACAATCTTCCAATCCTTTCGCAGGCGGCGGTATTGCAACCAAGACATTTTCCCGTAAGGGGGTCTGAAAAATGATGAAGGAATGAGGCGGGCAGCTCTCTCCACATCCTCCAAATAGGTCTCGAGTGTGGTTTCCAAGCCGTTTATATGGCTATACGAATGATTGCCCAAAAGATGTCCGGAAAACCGGAAGCGCTCCATAATCTCCGGATATTTTTCTGCATTTTTGCCAAGCATAAAGAAACTCCCAAACACATTCTCCCTTTGCAATAAATCCAAAAGCCGGTGAGAAGATGCCGGGTCGGGACCATCATCAAAAGTAAGATAAATCACTTTCCGGGCAGCATCTCCACGCCATTGAGCAGCGGGGAAAAGCCGGCGGACTATTAAGGGCACTTTGACAAAATACGGCATCACTTATTTCACTAATTTTTCAAAATCATATCCGGAAGGATTTTGGAAAATACGCAAGTCAAAATGCGGTACGACCGAGAGAATATGGTCAAAAATATCAGCTTGGATAGCCTCATATTCAGCCCAATCCAAAATTTTGCTAAAAGCATATATTTCCAGCGGAAGCCCTTTCTCCGTAGGAGCTAATTGTCTAACCATCAAAGTCATATCGTGGCGAAGTTCGGGATGATGACGGAGATAATTCAACAGATAGTGGCGAAAAATCCCAATATTGGTCTGTCTTCTGCCGTTGACCAATATCCGGTCGTCGATATGATTCTGCTTATTATAGGCTTGCAACTCTTTTTCCTTGGAAATGATATAATCTTTGAGAAAATCATATTTCTCAAATCGTTCAATCATCTCTTTGTTCGCAAAGCGAATACTCTTCACATCAATGTTAAAAGAGCGTTTAATACGGCGGGCGTTAGCTTCTTCCATTCCCCGCCAATTTTTGAACGAATCGGAGATTAAGGAGTAGGTAGGTATGGTCGAAATCGTTTTGTCCCAATTCTGCACCTTGACCGTCGTCAGCGCAATATCCACCACAATCCCGTCCACCTGATATTTGGGCATCACAATCCAATCCCCCGGCTTAAGCATACTGTTTGCCGTCAATTGAATACCGCCGACAAAGCCTAAAATCGGGTCTTTAAACACCAAAAGCAAAATCGCCGTAAAAGCACCCATTCCACCGATAATGCTCATCGGGTTGTAGCCCAAGAGCCGCGCAACAATAATCACCACTCCCGTCAATACGACAAAGATTTTCACCACCTGAATATAGCCTTTGATAGGAATATCTTTGGATATGGCATAGCCCTCGTAAATATTGACCAAGGTATTGAGAAACGCATTGACGGCAAGAATCATAATGACCACCATATATATGGACAGCAACACCTGAATGCTTTGAATCGCCTCCGGATAATTTTCAAAAATCAAAGGGGTGCTCACCCACAAAATATATCCGGGTACAAACCACGACAATTTGGTAAAAAACTTATTTTCTACCAGGCGGTCATCCCATTGAGTCTTGGACTTGCGGGTAAGTTGGTCTATGATATTCAATAAGATTTTGCGCGTAATATAAAAGGCGACAATACTCAAAATAAAGATAATCGAAAACAAGAGAATATCTGCCAACAACTGTGAAAGATGAGCACTCATTCCCCAGTCCAGAGACCATTTTTCAATATAATGTTTAAAACTTCTCATCGCGAAAATATTTTCCTGCAAAGGTAGAAAAAAGAAACGTACGCTTGTTGAGAAATTTCTTAATTCCCTGTTCCTGTTTTTCGTACTTTTGGGACGACGATTTTAAGACAGCTTGACGTATGAAAACAATTGTAGTACTGACAGGAGCGGGAATGAGTGCCGAAAGTGGCATCCGTACATTCAGGGATCATAACGGACTATGGCATAACTATCGCGTGGAAGATGTCGCCACCCCCGAAGCTTGGGAAAGAAACCCGGAACTTGTGTTGGATTTTTACAACGAAAGGAGAAAGCAGGTAGTAGAAGCCAATCCCAATGCCGGACATAAAGCACTCGTCCAATTGGAAAAACGCTACCGCGTGAAAATCATTACACAAAATGTGGACGATTTGCACGAAAGAGCCGGGTCTTCACAGGTGTACCACCTGCACGGAGAAATCCGTAAATCCCGCAGCACCAAAGACCCGGGACTTATCTTTCCTATCGAAGGTTGGGAACTGAAATGGGGAGACCGTTGCCCCTTAGGCTCACAATTGCGTCCGCATATCGTATGGTTCGGAGAGGCTGTGCCGGCGTTTGAAGGGGCTACGCAAATCGTCAAAGAAGCAGACGTATTAATCATTATCGGCACCTCGCTCTCGGTTTATCCGGCAGCAAGTCTGCTCTACTACGCGGATGCCTCCATACCAAAATATTATATTGACCCGCAAGCAACTCCCGTTAATGATGTACGAAACCTGAAAGTGATACAAAAGAAAGCCGGCGAAGGAGTGCCTCTACTGATGGAAGAACTATTGGGGGAATAGCGATAATCAGTACTTGTCCATAAAGTCAAAAGTCCGGGATATAATGTACAAAACCAAGCCAAACAATTCACGGGATATTACGAACAGGCTCCAACTTAGAATTTCCCCGTTATCCGCAAATTCAATTGCCTCAGAGTCAAATAATTGGGAACCGCATATTGCACATTATTGACATCCGTCACCCAAATATAGCCGCTGGTATTATAGTTGTTAAGCAGGTTTAAAACTTCTGCCGAAATATTCAATTCAGTGAAATGTTTCAAGAAACCGGAAGACTTACGTGTATGGGCACCGATAATCTCTTTTGAAAAGCCGATATCCACTCTTTCGTAAGGCAACATCCGGTAGGTCTGCATATATTTGGGCGAAAGCGGTGGACCGAAAGGAGTGCCCGAAGCAAAACTCCCCATCAGGCTCACGCTGTACGTCGGATTTACCGGCAGGTAATCTTGGAAGAAAATACTGAAACTAACCAAGCGATCGGTAGGACGGGGAAGATAGCCTACTTCTTGTCTCACTCCATCGACTTCACGGTAATCTCCGGCAATGTCTTCACGGGAACGCAAAAGGGACAAACTTGCCCAAGATTCAATGCCTTTGACAAATTCGCCATTAATCTTAAAATCAATTCCCTCTGCATAGCCCACAGCAGTCTCGTCGCCGTAATAGCGTATCCTCACATTATCCAAGGTATAAGGAATAAGCCGGTTGAAATACTTATAGTAGAGTTCGGATACCAGTTTAAAATTCCGGTCCCAGATTTTAAAATTATAATCATTTCCCAAAACAAATTGAATGGATGATTGTGCTTTTAATTGCGGATTGATATCGCCCTGAATATTTTTCAACTCACGATAAAAGGGCGGTTGATAGTAAAAGCCCCCCGAAAGGCGAAACACCATATCCCTTTCCCAATCGGGGTGATAAGCTGCCGATACACGGGGGCTCCAAAGCCACTGCCGGTTAGCCGTCCAATAGTGAACCCGCATACCCGCCGTAAAAGAAAAACCGTAAATATTTTCTTCGGCACCCCAAGTGTTTTGCAGAAAGGCTGTAAACCGCTGCGTATTAAGAATATAATTAGAATGAATGCGTTCGCTCATTTGTAAAGGAGTATCCGCTTGCAAAGAGGGCTGGGTATAGCCAACCGAATCCGGTGGATGAGGCAACGAATATCCGGCTGAGTCAATCATTATCCATTCATTCATACGGTCATTTATGGCTTCATTTTGAAAACGTAGTCCCCACTGCAAAAAACTGTTCTCGCGGTTCCAACGCCCTATCAGTCGCAAGCGTTTGACGTCAATATTCAGCTTATTGCGGGCATGATTGAGATAGGCTCCCACCCCTTCGGTGCGAATGACTTTGTCAAAATTCTCCGAGCCGAAATCCGTGGATACTTTGCCGATCCAATATTCACCTAAAATATCATAATTTTCACTCTCTTGGGAATTGAAAGCAGTAGCTATCAATTTGATATTCGTACGGTTGTTGGGTTTATAAGTCAAGGAGCCGCTTCCGAAATAGATTAAGTAGCGGTCTGCCTCTTGCCCCTCAAAGTAGATTGTAACCCGTTTGACGTCCATTGCCGTACCGAAATCCGTTTCCCGGGTTTGCGGCACAAAGCGGTAATTATTGTTGGAATAATCTCCCAAAAAGGAGAAGGTTAATTTCTTGGAAATCCGGAAATTAAACATGCCTTGCCCATCCACAAAATGCGGTCTGTAATCGCCCTTCGTTTCCAAGGAATTGAGCAAGTATTGATTGGATTTGTAACGGAGTCCCAGCAAATAAGAAAAACGCCCCTTGTTCAGGGCATCTTCCACAAAAAGAGAAGAGCCCAACAAACTACCGGAAAAAGAAGCGTGAAACACCGACGGTGTGCGGTATTTAATGTCAAGTACCGAAGACATTTTATCCCCGTATTTGGCTTCAAAGCCACCGGAAGAAAACAAGATAGAAGAAACCATATCCGAATTGACAAAACTCAATCCTTCTTGCTGTCCGGAATGAATCAGAAAAGGTCTATATATCTCAACATCATTGACATAAATCAGATTTTCATCAAAATTTCCGCCCCGGACGGAATATTGTGAACTCAATTCATTATTAGCGATAACACCGGGCTGCGTCTTGATAATCGCGATGACACGGTCCGACGGATTCACTACACGATCGACTACTTTCGGATCCAGACGTACTAAATTCGTATTTCTCACATATTTATCTTCAATGCGTACAGTCCCGAGTTCTTCGCTTACCCGTTTCAAAACAATATCTACTTTCTGTCCCTTGGAGCTATCCAGCAGAAGCGTCTTCCAATAAGTCTCATAGCCCACGAAAGAAAAGCCCAAACTCACCTTTGTATGAAGCGGCAGGCGGAGACTATAGGTACCGTCATCTTTGGTTACGGTTCCGTATTTCCCGGACTTGGTAGCCACATTTACAAGTCCCAACAACTTCCCGTCATCGGACTTTACCGTCCCGTAAACCAAAGCTTTTTCCTGCCCGTAAACAGCGACAAAAAGAAAGAAAAAAAACAGTGTTATAGTTATTCTCATAAAATCATCAAACTCATATTACCGGGACAAAACGCTTTTTCATCCGCTTTATTATAAAAAAATCCCCTCTATCTCCGGCTATTCATCTTTCAAGTGCGGTTTCTTTCGTTTAAACTCACCATCCCTCCACGCTTTGATAAATTTTGCCCAAGCCAAGGGATTCAAAATAGACATCGGTTGCAACTGACCGTTATAATATAACTTCTGCTGCACTACCGCCATATCGTGCGCAAAATTTATCCTTCCCGTATTGGGCATCTTCCCTGCTATTTCACGTATCTTTTCCGGAGCCGTATTTTTTCGAGCCCGCTCGTAATCATCATCCGGCACATCAAAGGTTAAGAAGACTTCTTTGAAAGCTTCTTTGGAAGGCCAGGGATAGATGACCGTCTGGGGCAGCATTATCGTATCTTCGTCCATCACATGGATCAATGAATAACGATTGCCGGAAATCGTATCCGGAATGACAAATTTTCCTCGCTTCCGCCCGACCGCCGAAAAAAGTATGGTATCATTTTTATGTGCCACAAAAGAAAAATAGCCGTAATAATCGGCTATCGTTCCCCAACGGGTACCGGAAATCAAGATATGTACAAAAGGAACCGGTGTGATACTATCCGAAGTTACCACCACACCCGAGAACTGCACCAAATTTTCTTTATCCCGTCTATCCTGCTCCTGCGCTTGCAACAACAAGCTGACAGCCAATAGTATAGACAACAAAAACACTTTCTTCATAGGAATGCAAAAGTAGCAAAAAGTTTCATTGGGAAAACTCCTCCGGCAAAGATTAAGAATTTTTAACCCCCCGGGACAGAATACGCCCCCGGCGGAATAATACGAAATTGAAAGACGGCAATCACATCCTGCAGAACAGAAAAAATTATGAAAAACGAATCGCCCGCAAAGGCTTTATCTTCGTAACAATAAACGAAGGAATCAACAACACCGCAAAAGTCAACAAAAGCGCTCCCGCATTAATCAACAGGAAACTACTCCACGAAGCTTCGACAGGCACATAAGAGATATAGTATGAAGCCTTGTTCAGAGGTAGCAAATGATATCTCGACTGTAAAAAGATAAAGGAATAAGAAAACAAATTGCCGTACAACAAGGCTTGCCCGACAATATACGCCCCTTGCAAAACAAAAACCTTACGCACACAAGCATTCCTGCACCCCAAGGCTTTCAGGATGCCGATGTGCGGGATATGTTCAAGAACAAGAATAAGCAGCAAGGAAATCATCGTAATGGAAGCAATCAAAGAAACCAAAAGTATAATCACCTCCACATTTTTGTCGTGCAACTGCAACCACTGAAACATTGCCGGATACAATTCATCTATTCTTTTTACATCATTATCAAAATCCGTAAATTGTATTAATTTCCGCTCAACTTCACGGATATGCTTAAAATCTTGAATCCTAATCTCATAGGTAGATATTTGCAACGGATTCCAATGATTTAATTTCCGGACATGACGGATATCGCCAATCAGAAATTTACGGTCAAACTGCTCCAAAGCCGTCTCATATATCCCCGCCACGATAAATTTACGTCCGCGAATACGAGTAATTTTATCATCGAAAAAAAACATTTTCACCGGATCATTAACCTGCAGATGCAAACGTGTAGCAGTAGCTTTGGAAATCAGTATGGAGTCATTTTGGGATGCAGAAGAAAAAGCGGGGATATGACCGGAGAGCAAGTTTTTTTGCAAAAAAGCCTCATCATAAGTTTCATCTATACCTTTGATAAACAAGCCTTCCACTTCATCCCCTGACTTCAAAATCCCGGATTTATAGGCTACCGGACTGACCGAACGCACTTCCGGCAAAGACAGACACCTGCGCACATAAACGCTGTCCAGCTCAATGGGTAAGGACTCAAAAGAATTATTCCCGTCAAAAACCGACACTTGAAGATGTCCGGCAAATCCCGACATCGTATCTACCAAAGCGGATTTGTACGCAAACAATATCGAGACCGAAAGCAAAACCGCAGACAAGCCCAAAGCAATACTGAAAATAATGATTCCGATTACCGGTTTGGAAAAACTAAAACGCTTGCCCGATAGTAACCCCCGCGCTATGAATACTTCAAAATTCATGATTTTCTTTCAGGGACAACAAACTTTTCCGGATACTTCGCCTTGCCATGCTTACGGTAAAAACCGTAAATATGTTCCATATCCTTATCAACATCCCCCGTCGGATAAAAAACCTCTCCTACCCCGCCACGCTTTCTTTCATAATCCAATTTACCAAGCAATACCGGAACATTCGCGCGCTGTGCGATATAATAAAACCCTTTTTTCCAACGCTTATTAGGTTTGCGCGTACCTTCGGGGGTGATAACCACGAAAAGAGAATCCGATTTTGCAAAATAGGCTGCCACTTGATTGACCATATTTCCACTTCTCCCGCGCGCCACGGGAATAGCCCCCAATCCGCGCAATATCATTCCCAAAGGGAAAAAGAAGGACTCTTCCTTGATAAGGAATTTGGCTTTGCTTCGCATCACATTCAGCACCAGCCTCCCCACTACAAAATCCCAGTTGCTCGTATGAGGAGCCACGACAATCACTCCTTTTTTGATACCTTCGGGCATATCGCCTTCAATTTTCCAACCCATTAACCACAATAGAAAGCGGGAAAAATAATACGTCATTTGTTAAGCTTTAAAGTTTATTTTTGCATCATTCTCTTTGTTCCTTCGACTGTTCCGCACCTGCTCTTAATCAAAAAGAGACATAGAGTGAACCCTGAATAAAATCATATCATCTCCGGATACCCCTACTCATCCAGCCGCAATTTCAATTGTCCCATAAACAAGTCCAGTTCCGGATTCAATTTGCGCATTTCTGCCAATTTCTCATCATTAGTCAGAGCCCGCCGGTCTATTTTCCCCGTCTCCTCCACAATTTCTTCTGTTATAGACAAAGAATTATTATTCAGCTCATTATCCAAGAAAAGGAGCAAGTCGCTTTTCTTCTCATCCAAGGCTTTTTGCTGCACATCATTGTCCAGCGAAAAAACCACTTGTTTATCCCGCAATTTAACGGGATAGGCTTTCAAAGAAGTATAAAGAAATTTATTCTCCTTGATTTGCTCTGCATATTTATCAACGGCTTGTTGGACGGAAGCCTCATCCACCGGCGCATTGCGAATAATCTTTTCTTCCGCCGTTTTTTGTTTCTTTTCCTCTGCTTTTGTATCAAACCCCATACCCAATACATCAAGCATTCCGGATGCCGGACTTTCCTTCTTCTCCCGTTTTTCTTCTTTCCGGTAGGGAGTGCTCGAAGGCTCCTGCACGCCGGCAGGTTTGGGACGCTCATTAGTCTTTACTTCTTCCGCAACGGTTTGTGCAGCTATCTCCGGTGCAGGTTTTTGCATCTTTTCCTCTACCGGTTTTTCCGGAGTTCTTTCCGGTATCGTCTTCGCAGGCTCCGGTTCAGGTTTTTGCGGCACAACGTCTTTTTTTCCGGGCTCCGCTTTTGGCGTAACCGTAGCTTCCGGAGTTGTACTTTTTTTCGCCGGCGGAATATCTTTTTTCTCCGGCGTGGTTTTTGCCGGTTCGCTTTTTCTTTCGTCCCTGCGGGGAATAATTACCGGCTCCTTATCTTCCGGAACTCCCGGAAGTGCTATCAAACGCAGCACATCCAGTTCAAGATGCAAGGTCTTATTATTGCTCGCTTTATACTGCAAATCGAAATCATTATTAATCGCCAGCGCTTGTATCAAGAAGGAGGTGGAGACTTGCTTGGATTGTTCTAAATACCGGTTTTTTACATTCTTGCCGACTTCAAGCAATTGTACGGTTTGCGGGTCTTTGGAGACCAAAAGGTTGCGAAGATGTTGCCCCAAACCGCCCAGGAAATGTTGCCCGTCAAAACCGTTCTGAATAATCTCATTGACAATCATCAGAGCACCTGAAACATCTTGTTGCAAAATGGCATCCGTCAATTTGAAATAGTACTCATAATCCAGCACATTCAAATTCTCAATGACATTCAAATACGTAACTTTTCCGCCGCTGAAACTAACAATCTGATCAAACAACGAAAGTGCATCCCGCAAGGCACCATCCGCCTTTTGAGCAATTACGTGCAGCGCATCTTCTTCCGCTTCAATAGACTCTTGCCGGGCGATATAAGCCAAATGTTCGGCAATATCGGCAATGCTGATACGCTTAAAATCATATATTTGACAGCGCGACAATATCGTGGGGATAATTTTATGTTTCTCGGTAGTGGCAAGAATAAATTTGGCATAAGCCGGCGGTTCTTCCAAGGTTTTCAAAAAGGCATTGAAAGCCGCCTGCGACAACATATGTACCTCATCTATAATATATACTTTGTACTTTCCGCTTTGGGGCGGAATACGCACCTGCTCCACCAGATTGCGGATATCTTCTACGGAGTTGTTGGAAGCAGCATCCAACTCATGAATATTGAAAGACGCACTCTCATTGAAAGCGCGGCAAGAGTCGCACTCATTGCAGGCTTCAAAATCATCCGTAATATTCGTGCAGTTAATAGTCTTTGCCATAATACGCGCGGTCGTGGTTTTCCCGACACCCCGCGGACCGGTAAAAAGAAAAGCCTGCGCCAATTGATTATTGCGAATAGAGTTTTTCAACGTACGTACAATAGCCTCCTGCCCCACCACAGAGGCGAATGTATCCGGCCTGTATTTTCGCGCAGAAACAATAAAATTTTCCATAAAAAACTGTTTTTCAAACTACTAAAACACTATTCATTTTTTCAAACCGCATTTCAATAGAGCGGTAAAATTAGCATATTTTTTTATACCGGAGGTTTCCGTTTCAAGAAATTATTCCGGGGAAGAAAATAATCGGAAGCGGCAAAAAGTATTTCTACCGACTCCCGACACAAACAAACCTTAGAGCCTTGAAAAAAACGGAGTGTACCCCTACAAAAACGTGTGTCATGCAATAGAAAGATAAAAAACAAAAAGCCTTGATAGCAGCGCATTCGGCGACACAAAAGCAGACTTCAATCAATACAGCGACAAAAATTCATAGGTGTTTCCGGTCCATTGCAGATAGTTGAGAAAACCTTCCACCGGAATGACCAAAGAGGCTGTATTCAGGTTAGGATGAAAAGAAATTTTTTCGGCATCCAGCAAATTTTTGTCTATAAAAACGTGCACATGGTTCTCCGTATCGTTGATAAGCCCGAAAGGACTGACGGAGCCGGGCTTCAATCCCAAATATTTTTGCAACCTTTTTTCGGAAGCGAAACTTAATTTTCCTTGTTTTAAACGTTGTTCCAAATCCCTGATATTCAATGCTTGCCTATGATCCAAAATCACAAGATAATGCCGGTTGCCTTTATGATTTCTGAAAAAAATATTCTTGCAATGCGCAGCGTCCAAATCTTTCCAATATTTGACTGCCTCTTCTATCGTCGGTGCAGGCGGATGTTCGTAATAGTCAAACGGGATTTTTAACATATTCAATATATCATAAACTTCTTTTTGTCCGTTCATCGTATAAAATGTCTATTTTTGCTGAAAATATTTTGCTTGCAAAGTTCAAAAAAAATATTTCATGTTTGAAAAAATATTATTGAAAATATATTCCGGACAGTCCTCGCTGAAAGCTATGGCGTTGCTTGCGCTTTTACTGTTTTCCGCCTGCGGCAAAAAGCAAAAAAAATATGACGAAATTCCGTATGTGTACGTGAATATTGAAATGACGGTCATTGACTTGAAAACATTAAATGAACGGGGTTGGGACACGATTCAGGGAGGTTATAAAGGGATCATACTATAT